>JABMPO010000263.1 GCA_013203015.1 Fidelibacterota bacterium | reverse complement strand
TAGATCCTATATTGTCGGAACGATCTTCAATGGTGCAGTGGGCCGGTCCCAAACGCTTCCAGCCTGCACCACTCAGTTTAGAAAATTTACCGGAGGCCGATGCGATTTTAATCTCCCACGATCATTTTGACCACCTTGATAAAGCGGTTATTAGAGCTCTGGCAGATCGCGAACTAGTATTCCTGGTACCGATTGGTGTCGGCCGCCGGTTAAGCGATTGGGGCGTAGATGGCGAAAAAATTATTGAAATGAACTGGTGGAATGAATTTAATCTGGCCGATCTAAAAATAGTCGCTACACCAGCTCGCCATTTTTCTGGCCGCGGCCTGCTGGATCGGGATATGACCCTCTGGACGTCCTGGTCAATTATCGGTAATAATCAACGCATCTTTTTCAGCGGCGATACGGGACTGACACCGGAAATAGCCGAAATCGGCCAGCAGTATGGTCCCTTTGATCTGACATTTATTGAAATTGGCGCCTACGACGATGCCTGGAGCTCGATCCATGCCGGACCCGTAAATGCTATAAAAATCCATCAGCAACTTAAAGGCGACCAATTGGTACCAATCCACTGGGCCACTTTTGATCTGGCGCTTCATAGTTGGTACGCTCCTGCCGAAGAATTGATCAAAGAAGCTGCTGCAAATTCAACCAACCTGATCACCCCAATGATCGGTGAAATTGTAAATCCTGCTGAATATGAAAATAAGCACTGGTGGCAGCAATACATGTACAATACCCAAAAATCTAATGAAAGATAGAAAATAATCATGGAACTAAATTTTGAGATACCGGATCTGACCGGAAAAATTACCATTGTCACCGGCGCTAACAGCGGTATCGGACTGGAAACCACCCGTACTTTTGCCGCCAATGGTGCAACTGTCGTCATGGCCTGCCGCAACCCTGAAAAAGCGCAATTGGCCGCAAGCGAAATCCGCAATACTAATCCCCAGGCCAAATTAGAATTGCTGGAACTGGATCTGGCCAGCCTGAAATCGGTTCGCAAATTTGCCGGCGATTTCAGTGCCAGATACGATCGCCTGGATATTCTGGCTAATAATGCCGGTGTCATGGCTCTACCGGAACATTATAAAACCGCCGATGGCTTTGAAATGCAGTTCGGCACTAATCACCTGGGTCATTTCGCCCTAACCGGATTATTATTGCCCTTAATTTTAAAGACACCTGCAGCCCGAATCGTTAACGTTGCCAGCATGGCTCACAAGTGGGGGAAATTTAACCCGGAAAACCTGAATGCGGAAAAAAGCTATCAAAAAATGGGCGCTTACGGATTGGCGAAACTATCCAACCTGCTATTCACTTACGAACTTCAACGTAAATTTGAGCAATTTGATATTGATGCCATGGCTGTTGCTGCTCATCCCGGCTGGAGTAACACGAATCTGCAAAAATATTCCAACGCATTCATGTTTGGCAATAAATTATTCGCGCAATCATCGTACATGGGTGCGTTGCCCACGGTTCGGGCGGCGGTTGCCACAGATGTTCAAGGTAGTGATTATTATGGTCCTAAAAACTGGGGTGGCTGGCGCGGCCAAGCAGTGAAGGTGGAATCAAATGAAGCGTCCCATAATGAAGCCGATGCAACCGTGCTGTGGGCAACTTCGGAAAAACTGACCGATGTCAACTTCAACTGGGAAACTTAATCTGCTTCCCCATCATTAAATGCAGCTTGAATTCGAAAATGGATCTCCAAGGTTAAACCAGTGGCCCATCTATCTACCCGGCTTCGTTCCGAAGATCGGAACTACGCCGTGGTTATCCGCCACTACTCTGGAGTACAATTACGCCGAAGTCCTGGTTTTAATCGGGACGAAGGCGGATAAATGCAAAGAACACCAATGATATTTCTATTTGTGGTACTGGCAGTTCTGGGATTGATACACGGCTACGTGGGCCTGCGGATTATCCCAACTCTGGGACTTAGTACACCCTGGATTGTAGCACTCTGGTTGCTGATTGTTGTTCTAGCCCTGTTTTCAATCACGGGACCAGTCTTGCGTTTCAATGGCATTGAAAACCGTTTCACTGATCTCATGTCATGGATCGGTTACACCAGTTTGGGCTTTTTTGTTATGACCCTGATAGTCATTGTTGCCCGTGATCTGGGCTGGGGCGTCTGGTTCAGCGGCAGCAAAATTGCGAGTTGGTTACAGGGAATGGCAGGCCGTGAAGTGGCTGCAATCAACGATCCCAGTCGGCGCCAGTTTGTTATCACTGCCATGAATCTGGGTTTGATTAGTCTCACTGGCGGATTCACCGCCTATGGATTTTTTCAGGCACGGCGAAAACCGGATGTGATCGAAGTTGATGTGCCAATTGAAAATCTGCCGGATCAATTAGAAGGATTGCGGATCGTCCAGATCTCTGACATTCACGTTGGTCCTACCATCAAGCGTGATTTCGTTCGCCAGATAACTGATCAGGTGAATGATTTGAAACCGGATCTGATTGCCCTTACCGGTGATCTAGTAGATGGCTCGGTCAGTTACTTATCAAACGATGTGGCACCCCTGGCCGATTTGCAGGCACCAATCGGTAAATTCTTTATCACCGGCAATCACGAATATTATTCCGGGGTCGAGCACTGGTTGCAGGAAACCGAGCGGATCGGTTTCACTAATTTGGTAAATGAGCATCGGCTAATCAATATCAATGGTGCAACACTGACCGTTGCTGGCGTCACCGATTTGGAAGCAGGCCGGATGCAGCCCGATCATAAAACTGATCCAGCCAAAGCTCTGGCTGGTGCACCCGCTGATTCAATCAAAATATTATTAGCCCACCAGCCTGCCAGTATTTATAATGCCAGTAAACTGGGATTTGACCTGCAACTTTCCGGGCACACCCACGGGGGACAATTCAAGCCGTTCCACCTGGCTGTGAAACAAGCTCATCCCTATATCGCCGGACTGCACAACCATGATGGCACTTGGATTTATGTCAATGTCGGTACCGGTTACTGGGGTCCGCCACTGCGAATTGGGATTCCAAATGAGATAACAGTCTTACGGCTTACTAGAGCGAAAAAGAATTAACCACTGATTCGCAGAGGTACAGAGAACACTATAATCCATATTTATCAGAAATCGCTGATAGAAAAGCTACCCAAGCACTTTTTCGCTCGCTAAAATATCACCAATTTCGAATTACTTTTTACTATTTACGATCTTTGAATAATAATTGTTTTTTGTTAATTTACGGCGGGAATTAAAGCAAGGGGTATTATGAAAGCAACTGCACTTCACAAGGAAATTGTTGACTATTGTAAAGCCAACACCGAACCGGAAAAGAAACTCCAGTCCGCCGAAATCTTCTTCCCTATGTTTGATCCTTCAGTATGTTGGTGTGAAGGTGGGGAAGGAACTAAAACAAAAGTTTAAGAAAAAATGTAAATATAAAATGGCTGCAAGAAAAGTTAACACAATAATTGTCTTGGGTGCTGGAGCAAGTAAAGATATTAAATTCCCAACCGGAGTTGAATTATTAAATGCAATCGCTGCTTTATACAATAACAAAATATTTCTAGGCAACATAAAAAGGATTCTGTGGAACAATCAACAAAAATTATTCGACAATAATTTAACTGATTACCTTCCATCTGAAATATTAAACAAATTACACCAAGGCGTAATAGAATATTGGACAGAAGATTCTTTTGATATTTCAGGTTGGACTGACAAACTTTTTTCTACAGAGTCTATTGATGATTTTCTTTATTATCGTAAGGAGTACTCTATATTAGCAAAGTTGGGAGCAATAGCAGCTATATCTAATAACGAAATTGAGGATTATTTCAAGCCTAATGAGCACGGAATAATTACACGGACTTGGTATAACGATTTATGGGAATTAATTAGGTACAACTGTAAGAATCTATCTGATATAAAACAAAAATTAGCCAACTTAATAATAATCAATTTCAATTATGATAGGTCCTTTGATTATTTTCTTAGTTCATCCATTTATAATCTGTTCGAGAACGAAATAAATGAAAAACTAAATCTAGAGGAATTAATTCCAATTTTCCATGTATATGGTTCAATTGGTTCTCTATTAAAAGATGATGAAAATTACACCAAGTACTCACCAATCAAATTCCGAGAAATTCCAAATTGGGAAAATAAATATAAAATCTCGAGTTGGAATGAATATGGATTTGAACCTGAAGATACGGGAAAACTTTCAAAATATGATGAACGCTTACTAAAAATTGCTTTAAATATTAAAACGTATAATGATTCGACAGTTCAAAGCAACGTTGAACTTTTTAATAAAAGGACTGCAGAAGCATCGCATATATATTTTTTTGGTTTTGCATACCATGAACAAAACATGTCAATACTATTTCCAAAAGAAAATAAAATCGAATACAATATGAAAACAGTTGGTGGTACTTGTTATAAAATGTCCAGACCAAATATTAATAAATCTCGTCAATTTTTATCAAACATCTTAAAAAATGGTAACCAAGTTGAAATGCAGGGTATTGGTAGTGATTATCGTGAGAAAAAGATTAGTGCCTTCATTCAAGATTATGGGATAATACTATAAAACAAATAATGAAAATCATATCCATTGAAAAGGAAAACTCCATAGCCGTACGGAATGACTACAGGGAATTCGGCCAGGCCAAGGCACTAGCATCATACAAACTGCACCAAACCGATTTCACCCATGAGCTGTATTTCAAAGCCGATGAGTATGAGGCCATTATAGCCTGGGAATCTCCAATCCGCCCCCGCAGAAGCTTTCTTTTTAATGTACAAAAACAGCGTTCAGCGTGTAATCTATCAGTATTCTTATGAGAATATAGTGAAGAAAGAAAAGAAGAAGTTTAGGCGGAAACTATAAAAATTAATAAATAACAGTATCGAGTAATATAACATGGATACAAAAAATCACCCGGTTTGGACTATTTATGATGAATATAGGACAGCTAGATTAAATGTAAAATACTATTCAGCACTTCTTTATAAAGCTGAAAATAAGATTACTTGGATTAATAGATTCTTACTTGTAACTGCTCCAGGTTCGATAGTAGCAGGATTATGGTTTTGGGATTTCACAATTGGTCAAATTACATGGAAAATTTTTGGAGTAATAGCTGCATTTCTTGTTACTATTCAACCAACATTTAATTTTACTTCAAAAATAAAAAAATATGAGTGTAAAAGATATGGTTATCAAGAACTTCATAATGAGCTTGATTTAATCGTCATACAAATTGCGACTAATAAAAAATATACCGAGAATCTTAAAAATGAATTTCACCAAATCATGAGTAATAAGAGCGGTTTAAAAGGTTATGATGATGGTAGAAATGAAAACAAGAGAATAAAAAAAAGATGCACATCTGAAGTTAAAAGAGAATTGCCAACAAGATCATTTTTTATCCCAAAGGAGTTAACCAATGACTGAAAATAATAATATCTTTATCTTTAATCAAAATCAAGAAAGAAGGCCCACACCGGATCC
>JABMPO010000262.1 GCA_013203015.1 Fidelibacterota bacterium | reverse complement strand
GGCTGCCATCTCCAGTGTAAAGGACGGCTTGATTCTACGGATTCGTTCCGTTATTTCAGGTTCGTAACTGCAGTTTACCATTCGTGGCGCTTTTTATGAAATTCTTCGGTGTTAAAACGCGATTCATCATCAGATTGGGGTTGATTGCGCCGCGGTTGAGAGGCGCGACGGCGCGGTGGCGGTGGCCGCTTGGGTTCGTCTTCGATATGAAATTCTTCGGAGAGAACTTTACGGGTAGATGCGGCTCGCCGGGGACGTGGTGGTGGAGAAGTGCGTCTTTTTTCCCGCGGTTTGGGAACATCTTCCATACCAACACCGGCTTCTTCACCCATCTCCATGGGGATTTCTTCGCTTTCCATATCACCGGTGCCCGAGTCCTTGATTTCACCTTTGATAGAGCTCTCATCAAATGAAAACATTGCCGGGTTGTAAAGACCATAGATGGCTCCGTAACCACGGGTTATACCATTACCAACCCCAAGGTAGTTGGGCAATAGGAAATTTGCCCGGAACTCTCCATTAAAGGCACCCCAAAATGTTTCATCAACGGTTTTGGGGAATAGCGATGTCAAACTCAATTTTGTAAAAATTTTCTCTTCCAGCTCCATGCCCATTTCCCGTGCCAGGAATACAATATTCTGGCTCAGCAATCGGCTCAAATAGTTCATCTTTTCCATACTATTTAGATATCGGTACCGGATACCAGTGGTCTGGTTCAATGCTACCCAAGGGGTAATAAACCGATATCGGATCATCCGAGATATGGGTTGGAAAAGGTCTTTGTGTTCATCCACATCGACATCCAACACCTGGAAAGTAATATTGCCAAAATCTAGAAATTCAAATTTATCAACCATTGATAAAACCGGGTCTACACCCTCGTTAATACCAACAATATAGATTTGTTCATTAAGGATTTTAACTTGCACCCGGGGATATAAAAACTGATCGCGATATCGGCCATCCAGCATGGGAATCAGTTCTTCTTCCGGATATTGACGCATGAAAACACCTTTTACCTGGTATGGTGTTTTTTTAACTGGTTTATCAGTTATTACTTTTAAAGTAACTGTTCGAACTGTAGGATATGAAGAATCCATACAACACCTCGCTATAATTTATTACAAACAGATTATCTGGCTGTTATTGACTCATTGTGTTTAAGAAGTCCTCGTTGGTTTTTGTGCGCTTCAGGCGTTCCTGGAGGAATTCCATAGCCTCAATGACTGTCATTTCATTAAGTAATTTGCGCAAAACCCATAAACGAGCCAACTCCTTTTTTGTTAATAGAAGTTCTTCTTTTCGGGTGCCCGAGCGAATCAGATCAAAAGATGGGAATATTCTACGATCACTCAAACGCCGATCTAAAACCAGCTCCATATTACCGGTTCCTTTAAATTCTTCAAAGATTACGTCGTCCATCCTGCTGCCGGTATCAATCAGAGCAGTCGCAACTATTGTGAGACTACCACCCTCTTCCAGGTTACGGGCAGCACCCAAAAATTGTTTTGGTTTTTTCAAAGCATTGGAGTCTATACCACCGGACATGATTTTTCCACTATGGGGTATGACCGCATTATGAGCGCGTGCCAGACGGGTAATGCTATCCAGTAGAATTACCACATCTTTTCCGAATTCAACCATCCGCCGTGCTTTCTGCAGTGCCATATCAGCCACATTAACATGGCGCTCCGGTGGTTCATCAAAGGTTGAGCTGACGACTTCGGCGTCCACATGCCGTTTCATGTCGGTGACTTCCTCTGGGCGCTCATCAATCAAAAGTACAATCATCTCCGTATCAGGATGATTTTTACGAATCGCGTTGGCGATTTTCTGTAACAAAATAGTTTTTCCGGTTTTAGGTTGCGCAACAATCAGGGCGCGCTGACCTTTGCCGATTGGCGCAAATAAATCCAGGATTCGTGTGGACAGATCTTTTGCATCATACTCCAGATTAAAACGGCTTTCCGGGTGGCAGGGTGTAAAATTATCAAATAATATGGCCTGCTTGACTTGCTCAGGCAAAAATCCATTTATTGTATCAACTTTTAACAGGGCATAAAAACGTTCTTTTTCCTTTGGGGGACGAATTTCACCTTTTACTAGATGGCCGGTTCTCAAACCGAATTTTTTAATTTGCGAAGGACTGACATAAATATCATCCGGACCAGGTAGATAATTGAAATCGGGGCTGCGCAAGAACCCATAACCATCCGGTAATACTTCCAATACACCCGCTGCTTTTACAGTCTCTTCCTTAATTTCCTGAGTTTCCAGGATTTTGACAATTAACTCCTGTTTGCGACGACCGGAAAAACCCTGTACGCCCAACTTTTGGGCTAATTCGGTCAATTCCTTAATTTTTAATGCTTGGAGTTCATTAACATCCATTGGGATTTCCTTCTAATGTGCTTTGGCTATACTATCTACATAAAAAACCGCTGCCGATAAATAAAATCTGAGACCACAAATTACATTAAATTATTCCTGACTCAAAGGAAAATTCGAAATTATCATACACCTTGGCGGCTATATAATGACTCCCAAAAATAATGCCTGGTCTATCTCCTGATATTCTGGTCTGCAAAGCTGCACTGGCTTCCTGAAAATCAGGAATTAACTCGCAATTCAAACCCGTTTTTTTCAATGTCTTGTATAATTTGTCGGCAGCCATTAAACCAGCCGAATCATCGCCGGTGATTATCAGCGAATCCAAACGGTTTTTGATTGCTTCTGCTATCAGGTGTGAATCTTTATCGCCTTTCATTACAAATACGCCTGCCGGTGAAACCGGAAACAGCTCCGCTAAAATATCCAACACTGTCAAGATGCCCTGCCGATTGTGGGCAACATCATAAAAAACAGTCGGGTTTTTTTGCAATTTTTGCATCCGGCCGGGCCATTTAACCATGAATAATCCGGCTGCCAATACTTTAGCTTCAATTATGGGATCAAAAGTCCTGACCGTTTCCAGCGCACAACATGCATTCCAGGCCTGGTGTTGGCCGTATAAGCTCACACTAAATTGATTTCCGCGCCATTTGAAGCTGGTTCCGGTAGTATTGTTTACCTCTATTTGATCCGCATCAAGTTCAACCCTGATTACGGGCGCGTCCCGCTGTAAAGCCTGCTTAATTACCACCCGTTCAGCCGCTGCTTGCTGCGGAGCCATAACAACCGGAATACCAGGTTTAATTATGCCGGCTTTTTCCCCGGCGATAATATCAATTGT
>JABMPO010000261.1 GCA_013203015.1 Fidelibacterota bacterium | reverse complement strand
TTTATTCGATTGCCGTTCGCTACACCTACTGTTTGCTGGTATTAGCCTGTGGTACCCTGGATGCAATCGGCGTTTCAATGATAACTGCCTGGTTCACGTTTTATATAATCAGGAAATGGTTGAAATAATTTGGTAGGGACAACACATGTGTTGTCCCTACATTGATTTGGCAACATAAATAGGTAGGGGCACGACGTGCTGTGTCCAACAATTCTGAAGTGTAGTGCTGACATTTCTGTCTGCATAGGTTTTTTTCGACAGATAGGAATGTCTATCGTACGGATTTTTTTTACACCGTTTTGTATTTGAATGAATCAGAAGCCAATTACTTCGGCCGTGCCCCTACCAAATATTGTTGTCCAAATAAGGATGCCATCCTTTCTACATCCGAAATTCAGAAGGGCGCTGAAATTAAGGTAGGACTCAGCACCCTTCATCGACTCGTTGGGGAGGAAATCTAGTTTCTAAGGGGCTTGCCCGTTTTCAGCATGTGCTTCATACGAGCCTGTGACAACGGTTCTCCCGCCAGCGACACAAACGCTTCCCGTTCGATATCCAGCAGATACTGCTCGTCTACTTTTTTGGTCAAACCGGCTTTATCACCACCGGTGAGAACCCAGGCCAATTTCTGGCCGATCTTCTCGTCGTGAGCTGACAATTTACCCTGCATCTTGAAACCTTTGATCGCCAAATTCATAGCGGTTCGGCCACCAGCGCCAGGTAGTTTGATATCGTCCCGGTATAGGGGAGGTTCGTAATCTTCAGCCAATTCCAGTACCTTGTCCTTAGCGGTCTTGATCAGGTGCTCGCTGTTGAGAACGATTGTGTCAGTCTTCAGGAAGTAGCCCACGTGTTTAGCCTCCTCGCCACTGGTAGCCACTTTGGCGAAACCAATGGTCTGGAATGCAGTCTGGGAGATCTGGAAGGGACTCATGGGACGTTTACCAGCATTGGCAAACAGATTCAGCAGCAACCGCAGGTTGCCTCCGGCACCGGGTATTAGTCCCACACCGACTTCAACTGCACCAATATAGGTTTCCGCGGAAGCCACACGATGGGCAGCCGGAGCGGTGATTTCAAATCCACCGCCAAAGCAGAATTGGAATGGTACCGCCACCACCGGCGCTTTCGAGAAGCGAATCCGTTGGGCGATATCCTGAAACAATTTGCTGGTCTTATTCAGGTTATCGTATTCGCCATTTTCGGCATATCCCAGGATCAACGCCAGATTGGCACCCACCGAGAAATTACCGTTCTGATGACCCAATACCATACCTTTATACTTACCGGCTTCCAGCAGATCCAATCCCTGGTTTACCATATCCAGAACCGACCCGTCGATGGGGTTGAAACCCGGGGTCAGCACCGAGTGGAATTCAACATCGATGACACCGTCACCGAGATCAATCAGGCTGGCGGACCAACCGCGCTTGATCAGATTGCCCTTCTTTTTCTCCAGATTCAGGAAAATCGCTTTATTGGAGATTGGGGCAACGGCCGATTTTTTTGTAGGCAGGTCGTAATAGGTCTTGGCGCCATTCTCGAAATCGTAAAAAGATGTACGACCGGCGGCCAGCATTTCAGTGACCCAGGTTGGAACTGTTTTACCTTCGGCTTTCATTCGTTCGATTGAACGATGCACACCGATAGCGTCCCAGGTTTCGAATGGTCCCAGTTCCCAGCCATAACCCCATTTCATGGCATTGTCGATATTGACAATATCGTCACTGATTTCCGGTATCCGTTTCGCAGAGTAGATCAGCGTGGCAGCCAGAATTTCCCAGAAGAATTTACCGGCTTTGTCCTCACTGTAAGTCAAAGCAGCGATTTTTTCACCGACGGTCTGGCGATCTTTAGCCAGACGGAAACCATCAAAGCGGACTTTCTTTTGCTCACTGTAATCACCCGTATCCAGATCAAGAGAATGGATTACACCTTTATCGATCTTCTTGTAGAAACCGGCTTTGGTTTTTTGACCGAGATTACCAGCATCGATAAGGTTTTTCAGCATATCGGGTACCTGGAAAATGTCCCGTTCTTCATCGCCCTCACCTTTGTCGAAACTGGTTTGGGCAACATGAGCCAAAGTATCGAGCCCGACCACATCTGCAGTGCGGAAGGTGGCGCTCTTGGCCCGACCCACAATGGTGCCGGTGAGCTTGTCCACCTCTTCCACGGTCAGATTCATTGCCTGCGCCTGCTGGATGGTTTTCATCATTCCGTAAACACCAATGCGATTGCCAATGAAATTGGGTGTATCCTTGGCATGCACAATACCTTTGCCAAGGACGTTTTCACCAAAATCGGCGATAAAATCATAGACTCCCTGATCGGTCTCTACGCCTTTCACCAGCTCCAATAACCGCATGTAGCGCGGTGGATTGAAGAAGTGAGTGATTATGAAACGACTACGGAATTTTTCGGGTAGGGTGCCTACTAGGTCAGCCAGTGGAATACCTGAAGTATTCGATGAAATGATGACCGTATCCTTGAGATAAGGAGCGATGTTGCCGAAGACTTTTTCCTTGATATCCAGGCGTTCGGCCACCGCTTCCAAAACCCAATCCACGTCTTTCAATAATTCCAGATGATCGTCGTAATTGCAAGCTGTGATCATTTTAGCATTTTTTGGTTTGTACAACGGGGCTGGTCGTAGTTTACTTAAAATATCAACCCCTTTTTCCGCCAGTTCCTGGCTGATGTCGAACAGGAGCGAGGGAATACCGGCATTGGCCAGATGACCGGCCAATTGGGCACCCATAACTCCCGCACCAAGCACGGCTACTTTTTCAATTTTATTTGACATGCTTGACTCCTTAACGCTTTATGATGGTGGCAATTCCCTGTCCGGAACCGATGCACATGGTCGCCAAACCGGTATGAGTATCCTGTTGTTCCATCACATTGATCAGCGTTGTGAGGATACGGGCGCCGGAGCAGCCCAGAGGATGTCCCAGGGCGATGGCGCCGCCATTCAAATTGATTATTTTTTGATCCCAGCCGCCTTTGCGGATCACGTACAGCGATTGAGCGCCGAAGGCTTCATTCAATTCGATGGTTTCCATATCATCGATTTTGAGACCAGCTTTGGCTAAGGCTTTTTCGGTGGCTGGCAGAGGACCAGCACCCATGCGGGTCCAGTCCACGGCGGCAACCGCCCGGCTTACAATCTCGGCCCGAATCTGCAAATCGTGTTCTTTGGCGAAATCCTCACTGCATACCAGAACAGCCGCAGCGCCGATGGATATGGGGCTGGAGGTGGCGGCGGTGATAGAGCCACCTTCGATGAAGGCCGGCCTCAGTGATTTGATTTTTTCCACATCCGGTGTCCGGGGTCCTTCGTCTTTTCCCACGGTGGTTTCGCCGTAGACGTCGATGGCCACGATTTCATTATCGAAATTGCCGTTGGTTTGGGCCTGTAATGCTTTTTCGTGGGAAGCGATGGCGAAAGCTTCCTGGTCTTCCCGGGAAATGTCCAGATCATTGGCCAGATTTTCCGCTGTTTCTCCCATGCCGATGTAAAATTCCAGTTCCGCCAGTTCAGGATGGAAATCAGGACTGAATCCGCCCATTGGTACCGAGAACATGTCCTCCACCCCAACAGCGATGGCGCAATCAATATCGCCGACTTCGATAGCCGTGCTAAGCTGGTGGACGGTATCCATGGATGAGCCGCAGAAACGGTTGGTGACCTTACCGGGGACTTCCTTAGGCAAGCCAGCTAAAATACCGACTGATCGCCCCATTATCATCCCCTGTGGACCTTCCGGGAAGGCGCAGCCGAGGCTCAAATCCTCTACCAATTCAGGTTTAAGATTGGGATTACGGGCCAATAATGCTTTCACAACTTGAGCCGCAATATCGTCAGCACGCATGCCGACCAGTTCACCGTTTTTTATTCCGATAGGCGAACGTAATGCATCAACAATAACAGATTTTTTACTCATGATTCCCTCCTAAAAAGGATAATGTTGCTGGGCATAGATAGCTTCGGCAATTTGCCGCTTGAGCCCAAAAATATCGGTTTTTGGTAACATGTGACGCTGAAAGATTCGCAGTTTGACAACGATTTCCGGGGGTAGATTTCCGCGGTACACGCCGTTCCAGCCAGCCAGAGCCATGTTCATCAACTGAATTGATACTTCTGCTGCGTGGACCTTGGCAATATCGATCAGGGTCTGGTTAGGACCGTCGGATTCGATAACCTGTCGTACCCGGCTTACAGTGCTGTCGGCGGTGTAAAGCAGGGTAAACATGTTGGCCAGAATTTCCATCAACTGCTGCTGGTGTTTCAGATCCTGTCCGAATTCACATAACGCCTCGTTGAATAGACTGGCCGCCAACCGCTTACCTGCCTCCAGTGCTATGATTTCGGCGCTGCAGAATCCATCGGCAGTGAACTCTTCATCACCGTTCAGGAATGCATCGATTTCTGTAATATAATCGCGGAATGGCAATTCCTCCATCAGGGCTTTCTTCATCATATAGCCAGTGATTATCTGGCGGTTGATCTCATTGGTGCCTTCCCAGATTCGGTCGATGCGCGTATCGCGGAAGGGGGCAGCCATGGGATATTCTTCGCTGAAGCCGTAACCGCCGAGAATCTGGATGCCAGTATCGG
>JABMPO010000260.1 GCA_013203015.1 Fidelibacterota bacterium | reverse complement strand
CCACTGCAAATAGAAGGGGTGGTTACCAGCGCTGTTTCGTCGGGCCAGTTCGGAATCGGTGAGGTGTCGGTTGTCCAGGGTGAAGTCGAAACACCGCCGGGCATCGTAGGCATTACGGAAAATACCGTTACCGAAGGCGCTGAAATTGAAGTTGGCGCCACTGTTGCCGTAACCGGCTATTATAATGAAGAAACCGGTGTTATCAACGCTACAACCCTGTTGGTTACAGCGGTGGCAGCTCAGATCAACATTGTAACCGTTTCCGGTACTGCTTTGTCGGCAATTACCAATAATCAATTTGAAATTGGTGAAATCTCGGTTGTAAGCGGCGAAGTGGAGACATCAGCCCTGTCCGGCATTATCATTACCACCACCAACACAGAATTAACCGGTGCAGTGGTAGATTCCGGTTTGAGTGTGGTCGTAACCGGTGTTTATAGCGATTCGACCCAGGCGATCCTGGCCCTTTCTGTAACGGCAGTTCGGATAGCGGAAGATAAAATTGGAGTAACCGTTACCGGAATTGCACAATCTTCTATCGATAACAATCAATTCACAATTGCTGAGATTACAGTGGAGGATGGTGATGTACCAGCTGCCAACCTATCAGGAGTAATCGTAATTACTGACAGCACCATAACCGATGAGTGCACGGTGGAGGCCGGGGTTGCGGTCTTCATAATCGGAATCTATGACCCGGCTTCCCAGAATATTATAGCTTCAATTATGGAAGCCTGTTCGGCCGCAGAAGAAATGATTCCGGTAACAATCTCTGGTACCGTCCAAACCGGAATAATTAGCAATCAATTTACGCTGGGTGATTTATTATTGATTGATGGTGATGCGGATATTAGCGCGCTCACAGGCAACATTATCATACCTGACAGTTATTCTTCCGGTGATTGTGAAGTCCTTCCCGGTGCACGAGTAACAGTTGAGGGAGTAGTCGCACCCAGCCAGGATGTATTAGCCGCTATCATTATTGTTGAGTTGATTGTGGTAGAAGGTAGGATTACCAGCGAACTGTCCAATAATCAGCTTGAGATCAATGTCGAATCTGTTATGCAGGGCAATATTGATGAATCTATACTTTCCGGCTTGGTTAAGGTTGACACTGATACCGAATATGAGGAGAACGATTTACAGGTAGATTACATCGTTGTAGTTGAATGTTGCCGCCTGGAAATTGGCACCGGAAATCTTGTTGCTAAGCGCATTACCTTGCAAGAATCGTTTGAGCATGAACTACGATTTGAGCTGGAAGATAGCCGCGGTAATAAAAAAGAACTAATTATCACCTACTGATTATGTCAGCGACCAAGCATATTTACAGGAATGTCATGTCACCACATTACAGTTCAAGCAAATTCAGCCAGTTAATATTAATCGGCTTGATGCTGATAATCATCAGCATCAGTTCTGTGTCGGCTTTGGGATCAGGCGCGATTGTACATCAACCGATATACCAACACTCACCGACCGAGCCGCTGATCATCTACACAATGGTGGAAAGCAATATAAATATTGAAAATGTACGGCTGCTTTTTCGGCCCACTGGCGAAGTAGGTTATGTCGAAATATATATGGACCTCTATGATGATCTGTGGCGGGGAGAAATTTATAGAAGCTACTTGGCGGTGCCGGAACTGGAGTATTTCATAGCCGCAACATTAGCCGATGGCACAATACTGACGTTGCCCGAAATTGATGCGGAAGTAGCCCCATTCCAGATCAATCTTTCAGGGTCGGGTCCTGCTTCGGTTGCTGGCGGCAGAGCGCAGACGGCCGATGGTAGACAATTCGTTGAAGGGGAAGAAATATTAGTTTTCAGTCCCGACCCGGGATCAATAGTGCCCTATGACGATATTTTTATCGCAGCATCATTATATAATGTTGAAGATGTCGACCCGGCCTCAATCAAGCTATTGGTTGATAATCGCGACGTTACCGGTTCGTCTGAGATTAGCGCGGATTTTGTCGCCTATGCACCTTACTCAATGTCACCGGGCAAACATTTTGTCCAGATTGAGCTAAATAACCTGGCCGGCAATCCATTACCCGGTCGCAGTTGGTCGTTTAAGGTGGTTAAAAAAACCCGGGAAGTCATTGAGCGCGAATTTTCCTATCGTGGAAAAATTAACGGCAGTTATTCCCGAGATCCCCAGGGTGAAGGCAATTATCTGGATATTTTCAAAACCAAAGCCTCCTTTACCGGTGACTGGCGTTGGCTGAAGTTCAAAGCGGATGTTAAAATCACAAGCGATGAAGATATTTACAAGCAGCCCAAAAACCGTTTCGGTTTGAGTTTTAATGTTGGTAAAAATATGGCTCTTAATTTTGGTGATTTCAGCTCTCGGCTATCAAAGTATACCATGGATGGGAAACGCATTCGCGGTTTTAATGCCGATCTGAAATGGGGTATATTAAAATTACAGGTGGTAAAGGGTGAGTTGTTGCGTGAAGTCCAGGGTCGGCCCGACGCGGACATGGCCTATAATTATAATGTAATCGAAGTAAAAGATTCGACCGGCACCAGTCTTTCCTACCGGTTAGATCGAAAAGGCTATACCTTCAAACGGGATATCTTCAGTAGTCGCATCAGTTTTGGTCGTGGGAAAATATTCCAGATGGGCTTCAATTATCTGAAGGCGAAGGATGATATATCTTCAGTAATGAAAAATATTGCTGATGCCCGGATAACCGTTGATGACACCACCTATTACTCGGCCGATTCTCTGTTTTCCGCCCAGATGCCCGGTGGTATTTATACCTATAATGAATTTGTGGGACTTGGATCTTCACAGACAGGGCTGTTGGTGGAAGTTGTTCGCCCTGATGATAAAAACTGGGGTGGTGACCGCCCTCAGGACAATATTGTGATCGGGTCCGATATTAAGATAAATACCCGCGATCGCCGCCTGAGCTTTGAGGCCGGTTGGGCGTTCAGCATGTTGAATACCGATATCTGGGATGGTGCCATTTCCAAAGCTGATATTGACATTCTTCTGGACGATAGTACCGATGGCTTTGTCATGCGGACCTACGATGCCGATGGTAATGTAGTAGACCAGGGAATTGACCTGGCTGCTATACCAATAGACCCGGCAGATTATGAGAAATATTTTACTATCAGTCAGAACATGATACCGTTGGTACCGATTGACATTGACTCGACTCAATTGGCCGACCACCTCTTCAGGGCGATTGGTCGAATGCCTTCCCTGGCCTATAATTACAAAATAATGGCTAATTATTTTGATAATCGGGTTACGCTGGAATACAATCGGGTGGGACCTAATTTCAATTCGTTGGGAAATCCGTATTTACAGAGTGACATCAGAGAATTTATTGTGTCTGATCGGGTTAAATTGCTCCAAAACAAATTATTTGTGGGGGCAACCTACCGCCGCCAGGATAATGCGACCACGCGGATTGTTTCGAACAAAATGACAACGAATACCATGACCCTGAACGTTGGTGTTTATCCAGGTGCCGACTACCCAACCTTCAATTTCAAACTCAGTTCAAAGTCTCGTTTTAACGATTTGGCATACCAGGATACAACTGGCTATGATTCGGTTTATGTGGTGATGGGTACCGACACAACCAGAGATTTGACCGGTTACCACTTACAGGATCGGCGGCTTGACGAGAATACACCCAACATTACTTTTGGTGTTAATTACCGGGTTAATTTCATGGATATGTCCCATAACCTGATGCTGAATTACAGTAAACTGGAAAAAGTCGATCAGATTGGCGACCGTTACGAACCCGGAAGTGCGCCTTATTTAGTGGATACTTTCAATGACACAACTTTTTTAGATACCACCTTCACTTCGTCAAATATGGTGTCTGATGTAACTACAATATCGGTGGTTACTCAATATACTATTCCTTTAAAGACCACCCTGGTTCTGTCATTAAACAATCGAACCACTGCAACCGAAAAACAGGGGATTACTGGAGTCAACCTTAATGCCAGCTACGACCTGTTTGGCGGTGGTCTGAAATTAAACAGTGGTTTCGGCTATACTTCCGGGGCTGGCGCCAGTGAATTCAGCCGTTTCAATATCCGCGGCGGCGTTTCTTATAGAATCATGGAAAGTCTATTCTTGCGCACCAGCCTGGATTATCGCGGCACCAAGTCAGATGGCGAAAATGAGGGTGCAATAATTATGCGAGCTGATCTGAACTATTCTTTTTAAGCGGCAACGATTTCTATTTAAAAAGGCTTACGGTATTACACACCGCGAGCCTTTTTTATGGGTCGTTAACAACCCCACGAGAGCCCCAAGGAGAACACCGGCCTTACGGAGGTGTGTCATACTGAACTTGTCGAAGAAAAACACGCTCGATTTCAAACGGTCATCCCGACTTTCTGTGATTGCTTTTTCCAGTAATGACGATAATAACCCCGGGATTGTTTGCGGATTTCCAGGTTTTTCATCATTTCCAGCCACCCATCTTCCAGGCTTTGGGTTGTTTCAAAGGCCTCGGCAGTTAGTTCGGATATGTTACCGGACTGAGACCGTACTTGTTCGATCAGTGACTCTTCTAGGTGATCACGCTCAGGGATAATTAAGTTGAGCCGGCTCTGAAAATCCTTCAAAATCGTACGGTGCAATATTTCGTGGCGCCACCACATAGACTGTTCATCGTAATTCCTATTTGTCGAATTGGCTGGTTCGGGCCAATCAGCACCACCGAATCGAAACGGCTTGAAAATACTGGTGCAGGGAGCGGCTGTTCCAGTTACCCAAAAGGTTTGTTCGTCTGTTGTAAGCTCTGCCACCAGAGAACTGGTGGACTGGGCTGAATGACGGGAAATAGGATTGGCGGAATGAGTACAAACGCAGTTCATCAGAAAATGTGAATCAGGCTGGTAATTATCTACGGCATGATCCCGTAGAATCGAAAATGCATCCTGGACCGAAACCGCCCCGGTTAAAGCAGACAACCGGTTACTTGAGCAAAGCTGTCGTGCGCGACTTCCTGAGAAAGTAGTGTAGAACCAGTCCGAATAGCAAGCTGCGAAATTGAAGACCTGGCCCTTCTTTAACCACTTCTTTTTGCGGGCGGTTTCTATCAGGTCGGGATGGGACAGGTCAAATTGCTCCCCGATGGAATAGCGGTTGCTGATGCTGTATTTGGTTTTTACCTGTTTAGCTACCCACAGTGGTCCGGCCGTCTCGAGCACCCAGGCTGAGGTTTTATCAGCGATAATATAACTGTTATGATAATAGAGCTTTGACTCATATCCGCAATTACCGCCTTGTCCGTTTTCGGCCAGCAACTCAACTATTATTTCCAGCGCATTTTCGGCTGAGCTTGACCTCTCCAACCCCAGCCGCAATAAATCCATACCAGTAAGTCCGCGGGTACTTTTCATGGGCATCTTACTAAACACGGCCTCGTTGCCGATAACGACCCCCCGATCATTAGCACCAATCTCAGCACCCCACATCCAGAATGGACGACTGATTAGGATAGCATTGGTTTGTCTGACCTGTGGAATCTCAAGATAAGTGCATTGCAATTTTGCGTTTTCCTGAAATT
>JABMPO010000259.1 GCA_013203015.1 Fidelibacterota bacterium | reverse complement strand
TAATAATAATCCGTATTAATTTATAATTCTTATGGTGTGATAACTGTTTCTTTTAGGTATATATCACTGCAAAATTAGCACCAAGAGTAAGGAGCAGGTGTGATATTAGTCAAACATTCTTAAAAATTAATTGCGGTATACGATAATCAATTCTGGAAATCCCATTCAACCCCAAAATTTATCTGCGACGGTTGAGACGGAAAGGATAATTCATTGGTAATCTGGTAAGATTGATCACTGCCGGAATTATTAAATAGGGGCGCAAGCTCGTAAAGCAAATTATTTACTTTATAGTATATCGTTACCGATGAAACAACTGCCCGCAATTCAAGACTTACCGGCCAGACATTGTTTAATTTTTCTTCAATCAGGTAATTATTATAGCGGATATTCTGAAACTGATCGTATCGCAAACTCGATTCGCGATTTAACCAGCCCTGAATTCCCAAGCTAAAAAATAAGTCCAGACGATCGCGCAAAATAAAATCCAGCTTACCATCCAGATCAATTTTCAAATGATCCCTGATTCCATTTGACAGTGTGACCAGATTGTATTCATTATGAGCATAATTAACACTAAAAAATAAATCATCCATTAGATTGGCTGTGAATCCGAATTGCGAATTCCAGAGATAACCTGCCTGACTAATTATAGAAAAAGTTTCAGCTCCCGGATCTAGGACAAATTCATGGTAGTTACCAGCCTGATACAAATGATTATTCACGCTAAAGTTAATATTTTTGAGTATGATGCTCGCGTTTAGAGCGGCATTAAACCACTGCACACTTTTGTCAGTTGTCTGATCTAAAAATGCAATTTCAATCCGCTCATTGTAGTGTGCAATAAATAATTCGATCTGTCCACTTTTAGTCGGATGGTTAAAACCCAATGAAAATTTGGGCTTGGTTGATCCGCCAATTATAGACATTCCCCCCATTAATTTGAATTTACCAACTGCGAATCCCCCTGCAAAATCATACCATGACCTGCGAATTTCCGGCGCCGCCTGCTGGTTGGCCTCGGCAGTAATAAAAACATTATTTTCACTAACCGGAATATCCAGCTTGCCAAAAACCCGATTCCGGATAATCTCCTGAGTGAAAGTAGTATCTCTGACAGGTGAAATACTTCTGCGTCGTTGCTGCATTTCGCCCAGGTAAAATTCCCCCCGGATCGGACCGAATGGCTTGCGATATTGTAAACCACTGCTGGTAATTTTTTCCTGATAGTATCCCAGACTATTGGAATCAAGCAGACCGGATTCGCTGATAAAATGTCCCAGCGAGAATTCCAAATCACGCTCGGTCGAATTTCGAGATCGGTAATCGATTCGATATGATTGCTGGGCTGGCACTGTCAATCCAGAAGGATGTTGATATTGTCCTAAATGACCGGAATAACTGCGTTTAAATCCGTTTAATTCCAGATAACTGTGTTGATCAGACGATTTAAATTCAACATCAAGTTGATCTAAATTGTAATCGCCCTTCTGATAAAAAAACTTACTGGTAATCACACCGGTGTCGGGGGGAGCGGAAAAATCAGGTAGGGCGCTTCCGGATAAAATCACCGTTCTCGCTTCAACCAAAGAGCCGAGACGATAGGGGTAAATTCCGATTGCCCGATCAAAAATCAATGGACCGGATGTGATATCAAAATTGTCTAAAGCAGAACCATTCCAGGTGGCCCTACCGTATTGATTGGTCCAATCATAGGGAATATTCTCCAGACTGCCACCGACCAGAAAACTCGTTAATAAAAAAATGGTCGAGATCAGGATCAAATGATTTCCTGTAATTCTCAATTGACGCTCGATTCAGAAAGCTCATTTCGGAAAACTGTCGACCGGAGTATGACGGGCAAACCAACCGCAAAAATGATGGCATTTGAAAATTGATGCAGAAAAGTAAATCCCAAACCTGATATGTAGAGAGCTTTTATCTGTGGCCAGTCGAAACCAGCACTGACGGGGTAGCTAAGGGTCGTCAATGAATCAAAGACCAGTGTAAGTATATAACCAATGGCGCCAAGTGCTATTCTCCCTGCGATAGAATTACCCCAATTCCTGATAAATGGACGTACCAATCCACCAACCATTCCCGCTAAAGCCATTCCGATTACCTGTGCTGCCAGCATCGGCGGGAAAGCCAGTCCGGATCCGAAAGGATGCATGGCTGAGAAAATAAATTCCGCCGTGAACCCAACGATAATTCCCCACGAAATACCGAGCCATAATCCGGCGCAAAAAACAATTGTGGTAATTAATTCAACATTTGGTACCATTAACAGGGCATAACCAACTCCGATTGCCAACGCTGCAAAAATCGAAGCTTTAACCAATTTGACCGGAGGCATCACTTTCCTTGTGGATTGCAGTACGAAAATAATTACGCAGATCAGTCCAATTTCCTTCATTCTGATCTTCAGACAATATTTTCTCCATTAGTTTCATTTTGGCATCAAGATTATCTATCATATGTAATAACAAAGCCACCCGAAAAGCCGGTTTACGGGGACTACCCCATTCATAATTACCCTGATGTGCCAGTATCATATGCTTGATTTTGAGACTTAAATCTGTCGGAAAATTATCAATCTGGTTTATTTTTTCGCTGATAATATCGTATCCTATTACAATATGGCCGATAAAGTTTCCCTCATCACTGTAACTGGTTTCCAGATCACCATGCAATTCCCGAATTTTACCAATATCGTGTAACAGGATACCGGCCAGCAACAGATCAGAATCCAGTGAATAATGTTTAGCGAGATATAAACCGATTCTGGCCATAGATAGTGTATGTTCGAGAAAACCGGATCGATAATCATGATGCAGGAGCATCGATGCTGGTAATATGAGCAACCGGTCTTTGTTTTCACGATATAAGGCAGAAACCAGTTTCTTTAGCCAGGGATTTCTGATTTGCCGAATTAGCGCAACGATTTCAAGCCACATTTCATTGGGATCGTGCACAGAAGCAGGTACAATCAATGCCGGATCATACCCATAGCGGGCGTAATGTTGAATTGTTGC
>JABMPO010000030.1 GCA_013203015.1 Fidelibacterota bacterium | reverse complement strand
GGCTCAATTTGATGCAAATTGTTTTCGCTAACGTGCATATCGGCCAGCTGTAGTGCAGTAATGGTTGATTTCATTTTTTCTCTTTCTGGTTTTTTTAATTACTAATAGAGCGTGTGTGGATTTACGCTATTATTTGTTAAAAAGGCTGGCGACAGCATTTTTAGTAAGTAGGTCTATAGCGTCACCGGAAAACTGCTGGTCTTTAATGATCTTCCCGGTATTTAGCTGAAACCGGGGAACCACGAAGATCTTTTTTAGTTCGCCTGCAGTATAGCTATCTTGCACTGCGCATAAGCTTCTCATAGCGCGCTGCCTGGCTCCGGTTTCTGCCAGGGCAACCTTGTTTTTAAGTAGCTGTAGGCGCCGCCTATGGCAGCGGCCCTCGATTTCTTCCCTGCAGGCCTTGGTACCGTAATTCAGGATTTTGTTGGTTGTTTGACGGGGATTATAAAGCAGACCGCTTTTGGCCGATTCCACCAAGTCAAGTCGCAGTTCCTCAACGATTGGATCAACTTCAATTGCCTTAATTCCAACGATTTCGACTTCCCCATCAATACCTAAAAATCGACCTTTGGCAACCACTTCAGCCAATTCCGGGTTAGTGCGATTATCCGATCTGAAGCTTGACCAGTTAATGCCTAGGGCATCGCTGATTTTTTTCAAGCCATTTTTAGTTAGAGCAAAGTGTTCCACATTACTGATACCTTGCCAATCACTGTCAAGCTGGTAGACATCCTGACTATCGGGGCCGGTATCAAACTGTACCAAGATAAAGCTGCGTTTGGTGTATTTACTTATTTTCCCAATTACCGCAGCTGGCATTATTAGCTTGTATTTTGCAGGTGGGAATTGTAGCTGTTTCTCCTTTGCTGCAATTGCTTTTTCCATGGTTGTATCTCCCTGTTATTATTGCTGATTGCGTTAATTTATAATGAGGGTTATCTCACCCACGAATTAACTATACCCGCATGAATAATTTTTGTTGAGACGTAATAGTTTGCAGAAAATTACTATATACAGTTGTTCTAACCCGTTGTTAATACTAACTCGAAGTTTTTATAAAACAACCAAATAACTAATATTTGCTAAATTTGCAGTTGCTAAAAAAAACATAAAAAATGTGATCTGCATCACATAAACAGCTACTTTCTTAGTCAAAAACAGATCAAATTTTGTAGATACCAGATATTGTTATTACCGTACCAAACGGTTGTAAATATTTATAATACCACCATATAAAGACAGCAGATGAAGTAATTTTTCGATTAGACAACTAAGATTCGTCGGGCTACAATAAACGAAACCGTTGAATCATACAATGTTGCACTCACTACTTGAATCCAGGTCTTATTTGGAAAGTGCATCCAGCATTTTGGCTGCTCGCTCTCCAATGGTTTCATAAAGCTGTGTGACCATAGAATTATTGAATTCAATTGTCTGAGATTTGACCTCGCCAAGCTTGTTTAAAATACTATTGCCGATTTGCGCCATTCGTTCACGTATCATTGGCCAACCAAGACCGTTATTCTTTGCCATCTTCTTCCAGTCACCCATCGTAAATGCACTGACTGATTTGCTGCCACCAATCTTCATCGCCAGATTTTTGGAGAGATTAGGCCACGCAAGAGTGGAAACAAGATCATAATAGGGCGCGAGTCTCCGCTTACCACTGAAATAAAGAAATGAAAAGTTTTTACCATGAGCGTCAGTGTTACCGATTAATACATTGAATATCTGACCATTAATGAAGTGGGGAATATCAAGAACGGGCGTCGTCGACCAGTTCTGAAGCAATGAAATACAATCAGCAAGTGTTGGACCTCCCTCAGCCTGATACTTTCGTTCAGGTGGAAATCCCAGTGCCTGACAGAAGTCTTCTTGGTGGATTCGGGTTGTGGTGCCGTTTTCATCGGTTGCCCGGTCATATCTTTGAACTAAAATACACGGTTTGTTGCCAATCAAACGGTATTCTGCATTGGGTGTATTCAAACCCACAGCCCTTGCTAGAGTCATGCAAAAAACCTCATTGGCCGCCAGTCCCGGGAAATTACTTGATTCTGGTTTCAGTATATGGGTGCTGGGAGTGCCATCAAAAGGGAGGCATATTTTGTTGTTATGCACTATGATCGGCAGTTTGTCCTGGGCTCCAGCGAGGGAGAGTCGCAGCCCTTCCTCACCAGCCAATAGGGGACGACCAGGCAGCTCTTCAATAATCTGTATTAATTTAGATTTTGTTAATTCATGTTGTCGGGGTCCGGTGTCGCTCGGATCTATCGGAGTCACTCCTTCAGGAAGCAGACTGACTGCTCCAGCACAATCACCACCGATTCTCTCAAGCATAGCGAAGTCATTGGTGTCACTAATTCCAAGAATCTTAGCTATCGTCTTTCGTGGTTGCTCTTCAGGCAATAGGCCGGTAAAGAATGGTCGAGCCTTATTTCCCGGGAACACTTTAATTTGAAGTGGAAGTGAACGGGAAAGGACCGTGGCGCCGGGTTTCATAAGCCAGGAATCATCGTAGGAAAATTGCAGCAATCCGCCATGGGTCTGTCCTAGAATTCCAACTCGTTCGGCGTTCAGATAGACGATCAGCTTATTCATGTTTTTCATCTTGATCAGAGTCAATACTTGGACTACTAATATTGAATTTGAGCCCAAGCGCTCGGATAACCTGTAATATCTTTCCGATTTGGCAGGTTGGTTTGCCTTTCTCAAGATCAATAATGAAGCGTAAACCAGTACCACAGGTAAGAGCCAGATCCTTTTGAGTTACCTTTAACTGTTTGCGTTTTGCGCGAATAGTGGCGCCAAGCTGTTTTGGACTTATAGTATTCATGTTACCGACCGGGAATATAT
>JABMPO010000029.1 GCA_013203015.1 Fidelibacterota bacterium | reverse complement strand
CAAATCTGTTTTTGCTCAAAGTGTGTACGACAACCGCCTTGAAACCGGAAATTTTATGATAAATGCGGCTGGAATCCGGAAATCGTGGATTATCTTTGAACGGCGTGTTCTTCACTAAATAATTAGTGCCACTTCTATTAATATGACCAATGATACACACCGGATCAACAGCACCGCAAATTCGATCCAGCAAAATAAAATGTTTCTTGGGTAATCTATTTTTTAGTAAATCGATCTGGTTGGGAGTTGCTGCCCCTATTTCCCCTTTAGCCGTCCAAACAAATTGATAGCCGGATGAAATTGCGAGATTATGGTGCCCAATACACTCTTCCGGAACCAAGTTTAATTGCAATTGTTCTGGTCCCGCAGCCAGATAAACTATAGCGTCATTTTTTTTCATTAGCCAATTATCCGGGGACCAAACAGTGCCGTACCGAGGCGTAACATGGTGCTTCCTTCTTCTATAGCAATCTGATAATCGTTACTCATTCCCATTGATAATACAGTAAGCTTGCGTTCGTCTGGTAATTCTCTATTTAGTGATTCCAGCAATCTTCTTAACCGTGCGAACGATTTTCTTAAGTCCGATTCATTATCAGACAGGGGGCCGACAGTCATCAAGCCGCTGACAACCATACCTTCCATCTCGCAACATTTCATTAGCTCTTCTGTGTGGTGGGGGCTAAACCCATATTTAGTCAACTCACCGCTGGTATTGACTTCAAGCAATACCGGGAACCCATCACTGGCTGATTTCTGCGCAATTTTGGCCGCTAACTTCACAGAATCGATGGAATCGACTGCGTTAAACAAACTCAGTGCCCGGTTTATTTTATTAGATTGTAAATGACCAATCATTCGTTTTTTTAGCTTCGGCAACCCGGGAAGCTGTTCGAATTTTTTTTCAGCCTCCTGAATTCTGTTCTCGCCGATCGATCTAATTCCCAGATTATATATTTCTATAATTTTTGAATAGGGTTGTGTTTTTGAGACCGCAACGATGTCAATCGTTTTATTGCTACCGGACCGCCTTTTAGCGTCCTCAATATTTTCAATTACCCGTGATAGCCGGTCGGCTATCATTTTGAATTAACCTTCTGATTCTGGTGGATCTTCGGCAGATATTTCTGATTTGTTTTCTTCAATATCTTCTTCCCTAACAACGCGAGTTATGGACGCAATGTTGGTTCCTTTATCAAGCCTAATTAGCCGGACTCCCTGGGTGACCCGTCCGATTGTTCGAATAGTAGATATTGGCTGCCTGATCAACACACCGCGGTTGGTGATTACCATTAAGTCATCAGAATCAACGACTTCCATTATTGAAACCATTTTGCCCACTTTGTCAGTGGTTCTCATGGTCATAACACCTTTACCACCGCGGGTTTGGGTACGATATTGAATTACATCCGTGCGCTTGCCAAATCCTTTTTCGGTGGCAACCAGGATGGTGCCTTCCCGCTTAACAATAACCATTCCGACTACTTCGTCGGCCGTTGTTGCAAGTCTAATTCCCCTTACCCCCATGGTTTTTCGACCACTGGGGCGAATGTTCTGCTCAGAGAACCTGATTGACTTGCCTTCTTTTGTACCAAGCAGAATATCATTATCACCATCGGTAACACGAGCGTCAATTAATTCATCATCGTCACGAATGTCGATTGCGTAAATCCCGCCCTTCCGGGGGTGGCTATACGCCGACAAAACGGTTTTCTTAACCTGGCCCTTCTTGGTAGCCATAACAATATAATGTTGGTCATCAAATTCTTTAATGCTTACAAAAGCCTCAACCTTTTCACCGGGTTGGCACCCGATTAAATTAACCACAGCCCGCCCGCGGGTAGCGCGACCACCTTGTGGTATCTCGTGTACTTTTAACCAGAAACATTTTCCAAGATCAGTAAAAAACAATATATGGTTGTGGGTATTAGCTATAAACAATTGTTCAACAAAGTCGTCGTCTTTTGCTGTTGCCCCCTGCAAACCACGCCCTCCACGCTGTTGCCGCCGATAGGTTCCAACCGGTGTGCGCTTGATATATCCATTGTGGGTAATGGTAACAACTGTATCTTCTTCGGCGATCATATCTTCGATGGAAAAATCTTTACCAAATGGTAAAATCTCTGTGCGCCGCTCATCGCCGTAAGTAGTGCGAATCGTCTCAAGTTCTTCTTTGATAATCGCCATTCGCTGCACCCGGCTTTCAAGAATACTTTTCAGTTTGGCAATTAACTGGATCAACTCTTTATATTCGGCAATTATTTTCTCAGCTTCCAGGCCGGTCAATTTTTGGAGGCGCATATCCAAAATCGCCTGAGCCTGCTTTTCTGATAAGTCAAAAGAGTTCATCAACCCTTCGCGAGCATGATTGACATCTTTACTACTGCGGATTATGGAAATCACCTCATCGATGTTATCCAGGGCAACTTTAAGACCCTCCAGAATATGAGCCCGATCATCGGCTACCTGTAGGTCAAATTGAGTGCGTCGCACCACAATTTCGTGGCGAAAATCAATAAAAGCCTGTATTATTTCACGTAGCGGCAGGACTTTTGGAATTCCTCCCACTAAGGCCAATAGAATTATTCCATAAGTATCCTGAAGTTGGGTATATTTATAAAGCTGGTTTAAAATAACTTCGGGAATAGCATCTCGTTTGGTTTCAACTACAATCCGAATTCCATCTTTGTCGGATTCATCGCGCACATCAGAAATACCTTCAACCCGTTTATTGCGGACGAGTTCGGCAATGGCAAGGATTAAATTCGCCTTATTAACCTGGTAGGGGATTTCATTGATAATAATGCTGCTGCGGTTCTGTTTGTTGGTCTCGATTATTGCCCGCGCCCTGATTGTTACTTTACCCCGGCCGGTTTCATAGGCCTGTTTTATTCCATCCACGCCCTGGATAATTGCTGCGGTAGGAAAGTCCGGCCCTTTAACATATTCTAACAATTCCTCTAATGATAAATTCGGGTTTTCAATTAAAGCAATTGTAGCGGAAACGATTTCGGTAAGGTTGTGGGGTGGAATTTTGGTTGCCATACCAACGGCTATGCCTTCCGAACCGTTAATTAATAGGGTCGGAACCGTTGCCGGAAGAACTGCTGGTTCTTTCAGGCTTTCATCAAAATTGTGAACAAAATCAACTGTATTTTTATCTAGATCCTTGAGCATTTCCCCGCCCATTCGCGTCATGCGGGCTTCGGTATAACGCATGGCGGCAGCACGGTCTCCATCGATTGAGCCAAAATTGCCCTGGCCGTCTACTAATTGATAGCGCAAAGAGAAATCCTGCGCCATTCGAACTAGGGCATCATAAACCGAAGAATCACCATGGGGATGGTACTTACCCATAACATCACCCACGATGCGGGCGGATTTTTTATAACCCCGGTTCCATTGTACGCCCAGATCGTTCATGCCGTATAAAATTCGGCGATGAACCGGCTTTAGCCCGTCTCGCACATCCGGCAGAGCCCGGGAAACAATCACCGACATTGAGTAGTTGAGATAGCTTTCACGCATCTCTTCTACAAGATCACGACTCAGTATATTATCTCGAGAAATTTCCACAATAATCCTTTAATTCTTAATAAACCAATCCAGTAATAATTATACGTCCAGGTTTACGACATACACAGCATTTGAGGAGATGAATTTCCGGCGCGCCTCAACATCGCTGCCCATCAAATCCATAAACGTTATAGATGCCTCAACGGCGTCACTTATGGTAACCCGTAACAAGGTTCGGCGTTCCGGATCCATTGTGGTAAACCAAAGTTGATCCGGGTTCATTTCACCCAGTCCTTTATAGCGCTGGATATCAATTTTTTTGTTTTTACTTTCTTTTTTCATTCGCTCAAGCAAAACATCGCGCTCGCTGTCATCATAGACATACACTTCTTTTTTACCACGACGCAAACGATATAGTGGTGGCTGAGCAAGATAAATATAGCCGCCGATGATCATTTCAGGCATCTTACGATAGAAAAACGTCAACAACAGGGTTCTGATATGACTTCCGTCAACATCGGCGTCAGTCATAATAATCACTTTATGGTAGCGCAGTTTTTCCGCATTGAATTCGGTTCCGGTGCGATCTGTCTCATCTTCCGGGTCGCCACCATAACCAGCCCCAAGAGCGGTAATTATCGACTGGATTTCATTGTTTGCCAAAAGTTTGTCTATTCGGGCTTTT
>JABMPO010000258.1 GCA_013203015.1 Fidelibacterota bacterium | reverse complement strand
CCGCAGCGTAGCATTTAGAGCGCGCGCACAGCAGGCGCTTGCGACGCGTGAAGCCGGGTAATTGATGGAACCACGGGGTCACCCGTGGGGATCCATTATACTGAATAAGCATTCATTTTCGCCGCTGCCAGGGTTTCTGCGAAAGCAGGTATCTATTTATTATTTGTGGGAACTATCTTTATTGTATACTATTAAATGAGAATCTATCTCAATAAAGACTATGAATGCTAAACACAATATCCAAACCGCACTGGATCGTTTGAAGCGGGATTTCCCCAATTCGATTGTTCGAGTAAACGGGAAACAAGAATTACCTGAGCATTACAGTCTCAATGAACGTACGGGAACACATTTGAAAATTGAAATTAGATCTGATATTTTTGAAGGAATTGTATTAATCGATCAACATCGAATGGTACATAATTCGCTGGCCGATTTGATGCAAATAAACGGGGGTTTTATCCATGCATTAACAATAAAAACTGGAAGTAAGGATGATTTGCAATGAAATATGCTGATAAGATAAAAGAGATCGTTGAAAACGACGAAGTTGTATTATTTATTAAAGGTACAGCCAAGCAACCGTTATGTGGATTTTCAGCTCGGGCGGTCAACATCTTAAATCAGTTGAAAGTAATTTTTATCGACATGAATATTTTAGATGATCATCCCGCGATTGCCCTGGAATTGCGGGAATTATATGGTTGGCCGACATCACCGCAATTATTTGTCCGTGGTAAATTAATTGGCGGCAGTGATATCATGGCGGAATTGTATCAATCTGGTGAGTTACAGAAATTATTGGGTGTTCCTGTTGTATACCCGCAAGCCTAAATTCACGATTGGGTTATTATGAAATGGATTAATTACACGATATTAATATTAACGGTGGTGGTAATGGCAAAAGACCAGCAGTATAATAAATTGACAACGGAAGAAGAACAGGTTATCATCCATAAAGGGACAGAAATGCCCTGGACCGGAAAGTACACCGATCAAAAAGAGGATGGCACTTACACTTGCAAACGATGCTCCGCACCGCTTTACCGTTCCGGGGATAAATTTGATTCGAATTGCGGTTGGCCCAGTTTCGACGATGAAATCCCTGGGGCTGTCAAGCGATTGCCGGATGCAGATGGTAGGCGTACCGAGATTGTCTGTACCAATTGCGATGGCCACCTGGGTCATGTGTTTTTAGGTGAAGGTTATACCAGCAAAGATACTCGCCATTGTGTTAATTCCATTTCTCTGACTTTTGAACCGTTAATGCCTAGTACGGCTAAGGCGATATTTGCATCCGGTTGCTTTTGGGGTACCGAATACCATCTTCAGAAACTTCCCGGTGTAATATCCACAACAGTTGGCTATATCGGTGGAGATAAAGATAACCCCACCTATAAAGAAGTTTGTAATACCAATACCGGCCATGCTGAAGCGGTGGAAGTAATCTACGACCCTGCTAAGGTCAGCTTCGAGGAACTGGCAATCCTGTTCTTTGAAACCCACGATCCCACCCAGGTGAACCGCCAGGGACCGGACATTGGGTCCCAGTATCGATCAGGGATATTCTATCTTGACAATAAGCAGAAAGCAGTGGCCGGGAAATTGGTTGGCATTCTTAAAGAAAAAGGTTATGCTGTGGCTACGGAAATAACCTCGGCTTCCACCTTCTGGCCGGCCGAAAACTATCATCAGGATTATTACGATAACAAAGGATCTACGCCCTATTGCCATTTTTATCAGAAGAAATTCTAACAACTGGTTTATCAGTTAATGTGCCTCAAATGCCACTCGAGACGAGTGGCATTTTTATTTCAGGCGTATAATGTGCTGAGCAGTTTTGAATGATTGGCTAAATTCAAAGCCCTTTAAACCGGAGCAAGTATGAAATCGGTCCTGAATTTCTTGATCATTTTCCTGTTTTTTATAAACGCAAGTGTTGCTGAAGAGGGAATGTATCCTCTGAGTGAGATTGACAAATTGGATCTCGATCAATTGGGTTTTGAAATTGCTGGTTGGGAGCTTTATAATCCTGACGGTATCAGTTTGATCGATGGCATTTGTAAGGTTGGTGGTTGTTCAGGTTCATTTGTTTCTTCACAGGGATTGATACTTACTAATCATCATTGCGCTTACGAAGCCATCCGTGATGCCAGTACACCCCAAAACGATTTTCTCGAACATGGATTCCATGCCGCAACCCGGGAACAGGAAGTGCGGGCTGAGGGTTATCAGGTTCGAATCACTGTGGATTATTATGATGTTTCTGAGTCGATTACTTCTGTCATAACCGCTGGAATGGATCCGGCTGACCGCACCGAGGCCATAAAAAATCAGATTAAATCAATTGAGCTACAGGCCGAAGAAGATCATCCTGGGCTCAGAGCAGAAGTGGCTGAAATGTTCATAGGCCGAACCTATGTAATATTTTTATATAGATATTTGAAGGATGTGCGTCTGGTGTATGCGCCACCCCGCTCCATCGGTAATTTCGGTGGCGAGATTGATAATTGGATGTGGCCCCGGCATAGCGGTGATTTCTCACTCATGCGGGTCTATGTCGCTCCGGATGGTAGTTCTGCCGACTATTCCGAGGATAATATTCCCTATGAGCCGGAAAAAGTAATTGAAATCGAGCCCAATGGTGTTGATGAAGATGATTTTGTATTCATCCTGGGATATCCCGGCCGGACCTACCGCCATCGGACTTCTCATCACCTGGCATTTGAATATGATCTTCGATTGCCGACTACGGCCGATTTATACCAGTGGCAGATTTCCATTCTAAAAGGATTTGGAATCAATGACCGGGATATTTCCTTGAAACTGGCTTCCCGAATTAAAAGCCTCTCGAATCGAATGAAGAATTATCGTGGTAAACTCCAGGGGATTCGCCGGATCGGACTGGTTGAGCAACGTTTACGTTTGGAGCAAGAATTACAAGAGCATATCAACAGTAATCCTGACCGAAAAGAACGTTATGGCAATATTCTG
>JABMPO010000257.1 GCA_013203015.1 Fidelibacterota bacterium | reverse complement strand
TGGCGGAATAAGGGGGAGCCGGAACCAGCCAATCCCAATTTTGCCTTGGGTTTGCATATTCCCGGCCGATTCGATAAAATTCTGGATATTGAAGAATGCCACCTTCAGCCGCAGATCGGCAACGAAATAATCGGATTGGTGCGCACGCTTGCCCTACAGCATGATCTGAAGCCTTACGATCCCAAAACCCATAATGGGTTCTTACGTTATCTGGCGCTGCGGTTTACTGATGGCAGCGAAAAAGTGATGGTGAATATTGTTACAGCCTGGGATAATTCCGAAGGCTTAGAGCCGATAGTTGCGGCACTGACTGAGAAATTCCCTGAAATCATTTCGATCGTCAACAATATTAATACTCGTCGGGGTGATGCGTCTTACGGCGAAAAGGAAATCTTGTTACACGGTACGCCAACGATTGAAGAGCACCTGCATAATTTAACTTTTGAAATATCTGCTAATTCCTTTTTCCAGACCAATACTAAACAGGCTGAAAAACTCTATTCAGTCGCTTTAGAGGGTGCGGCCCTTACCGGTAAGGAAATTGTGTATGATTTGTTCTGTGGAACTGGTTCGATTTCTTTATTTTTAGCCCAGCAGGCTAAAGAAGTCTATGGCTTTGAACTGGTCCAATCAGCGGTCGAAGACGCGACCCGCAATGCATTAGCAAATCGTATTACCAATGCCCATTTTTATTCCGCCCAGTTGGATTTTTATTTTTATAAAACCGATATCCTAAAAAGACTGCCAAAGCCGGATGTGATTGTAATCGACCCTCCCCGGATGGGTATCCATGAAAAACTGGCCCGACAACTACCTGAAATGGGTGCCAAGCGAATTATCTATATTTCTTGTAATCCAACCACCCAGGCTAGGGATGCGCGCTATCTTTTAGACGGTGGGTACAAATTGGAAAAAATGACCATGGTGGATATGTTTCCCCACACTCCCCATATCGAAACAGTGGCGGTTTTCACCAGATAGAACAAGCAGAAGTAAATCAGATAATTAATATTCTGAAGTATTTGGCAGGAGTACCAATCTGTAGTTTGATTACTTTGTATATCAAACCCTGAAACTCATTCATATATTATTAGTGAAATACGTCGTAAATTTTTAATGATGCGGAAATGGTTTAAATATATAATTCGAAATCGATTTATCCAGGTTGTGGGCGGTATATTTTTGGTAATGATGACCGGAGGATTGATTTTACGTCTGCTGGAACCCGGCGAAATAGCCGAAGGTGGCAATCCTTTCTGGTGGGCGATTGTGACTATGACCACCGTTGGTTATGGTGATTACTACCCAGCGACGCCTACCGGGCGATTATTCGCCATTGTGGTGATGTTCGCTGGGATTTCTCTCACCGCCCTGCTGACCGCTACGATTTCATCAATATTTGTGGCCCGTAAAATTCGGGAGGATAAAGGTTTGGAAAAATTAAATCTCAGTGATCATATCATACTTTGTGGCTGGAATAAAACCGGCGAGCAGATTGTGGATGCTATCCAAAATCTGTCGGACAGCCAGCAACATGAACTGGTATTAATCAATGACCTCGGTGAAGATGATATTAATCGATTGAAGAATCGCTATACTAAGATCGATTTATATTTTGTCGCTGGTGATTTCTCGAGCGAGCCGATCCTGGAACGAGCCAATCTTCAGGCAGCGACAACGGTAATGATAATACCCAATCAGACCAAAGATGATGTCGGCGGCAGTCCGGACGAGAAAACCATATTCGCCACCCTGACTATCAAGGCCATGTCACCTAATATTAGGGTCGTTGCCTATCTAAACAACCGTGAAAACTTAACACACATTAAACGAGCCAATGCCGATGAAGTTGTATTAAGCGATGATTTTGGAGCATTTATGGTGGCAGCCCATGTGATGGACCCCGGTATTCCCCAGGCTGTTAACACTTTATTGGACAGTAAGGCGTCAACCCATTTCAGACGGGTTGATATTCCACAAAATTTTATAAATAAATCATTCGACGAATTGTTTAATTATTTTCGTGAGAAAAAAGGCTGGATTTTGGTCGGAGTATATTCCGAAGAAGAAAATCTCGGTATTGGCGAAATTCTATCAGCCGATTCATCGGCGCTTGATGCTTTCATCGAGCGGAAACTTAAAGAAGGCGGGATTTCCCTGCAGGATGAGAGCCGAGTCTCGGTTGTGATTAATCCCAGCCGCGACTATCTCATCAATCCCAACGAACGGGCAATAATTATTCCTTGAGTTAAATATGGATATAAAAGAACTACAAATATTCACTCTTTTTAGTGAACTGGGCGTTGAGGAAATTGCACACTTCCATTCTGCAATCAGGAAGATTTCCGTACCGGCTGGTGAAAAATTTATCACTGAAGGCGAAATTGGCGATTCCATATTTTTTTTATTGGAAGGCCAGGTGGAAATCAACCAGGCACTGACCCTGCCAGTTGGTAAGGGTAGCGCCGATACCCGTGAAAAATCGATCATCAAATTATCAGCGGATATCCACCCTATGTTTGGTGAAATGTCTCTTTTTCATGAAGAAGACCGCCGCACGGCCAATGTTAAAGCACTTACTGAATGTGTGCTGGCAAAAATTTTGAAAAAGGATTTGTTTAGGATTTGCGATAAATATTCGGAAACCGGTTATAAAGTCATGCGCAATATGTGTTGTATTTTGTGTGGTAATCTGGTAAAAGCTAATCGCAATGTCTTAAAACTGACCACTGCTTTTAGTTTGGTTCTGGAACGCTGAATTCGAAAAATCTGAAGAACTTCGTATTATTATGACGACGCAATTAGAGAAAACATACGATCCGAAACAGGTTGAGGATCGTTGGTATGAATATTGGATAAATAAAAATTATTTTCACAGTGAGCCGGATCCGGCCAAGGTGCCCTATACTATCGTAATCCCGCCACCCAATGTGACCGGCATGCTTACCATGGGGCATGTTCTCAATAACACGATGCAGGATATTCTTATTCGCAAAGCCCGTATGGAAGGAAAAGAGGCCTGCTGGATACCGGGAACCGATCACGCTTCCATTGCCACAGAATCCAAGGTAGTCAAAATGCTCCAGGACCAGGGCATTTCTAAAGATGATCTGACTCGCGATGAATTTTTAGAGCATGCCTGGGAGTGGAAAAAGAAATTCGGTGGAATAATTATTCAGCAGTTGAAAAAACTGGGCTGCTCCTGTGATTGGGCGCGGGAACGGTTTACCATGGACGAGGGTTATTCCCGGGCTGTACTGGAAGCTTTTGTTCGATTATATAACAAAGGGTTGATCTATCGCGGTCATCGAATGGTAAACTGGTGTCCGGTTTCCCGTTCGGCGATTTCTGATGAAGAAGTATTGTACCGTGAAGTGAATGGGAAATTATGGTATTTCAAATACCCGGTGACTGGTAACAGTACCAAATTTGTTACTGTGGCTACCACCCGTCCGGAAACCATGTTGGGGGATACAGCCGTTGCAGTGAATCCCGATGATAAACGTTTCAACCACCTGATCGGCAAGACAATCAAACTGCCGCTAGTTGGTCGCGAAATTCCGGTAATCGGTGACAGTTTTGTTGATCCGGAATTTGGTACCGGTTGCGTAAAAGTTACTCCGGCCCACGACCCCAATGATTTTGCCATGGGGGAGCAGCACGGACTGAAATTCATAAATATTATGCATGAGGATGCGACTCTCAATGAGAACGTTCCGGAAAAATATCGCGGGCTGACCCGGGAAGCTGCCAGAAAATCCGTGGTCGCCGATTTGCAGGTTTTGAAGCTGGTGGAAAAAATCGAGGATTATGTCAATAAAGTCGGTTATTCCGAACGTGGTAATGTCCCAATCGAAAGCTACATTTCCGAGCAATGGTTTCTGAAGATGACGGACCTGGTCAAACCGGCCATCGAAGCCGTAGAGTCGGGACAAATAAAATTCCACCCCGCCCACTGGACTAAAACTTATGACCACTGGCTGAGTAATATCAAAGATTGGTGTATCAGTCGCCAGCTCTGGTGGGGGCATCGGATTCCGGTCTGGACGCACAATGAGACGGGCGAGCTGCATGTGGCTGTTGACCCGCCAACTGATCTGGAAAACTGGACCCAGGATCAGGATGTGCTGGACACCTGGGCCAGCTCCTGGTTATGGCCGTTCGCGGTTCATTCCTGGCCGACAGAATCAGAAGACTTGTCATATTATTATCCGACCAACACATTAATTACCGGGCCGGATATTATCTTCTTCTGGGTAGCCCGAATGATTATCGCTGGTAAGGAATTTTTCGATGAAGTCCCTTTCAGAGATGTGTATTTCACCAGTATCCTGCGTGATGAAACCGGCCGCAAGTTTAGTAAATCGCTGGGAAATTCACCGGATCCATTTTCCTTGTTTGAGCAATATGGTACCGATGCCGTCAGATTCGGCATTATGTTGATGTCGCCTCAGGGTCTGGATGTTCTATTTTCATCTTCCCGTCTGGAGGTGGGGCGTAATTTCATGAACAAGCTCTGGAACGCTGCCCGGTTTGTGCAGATGAATCTTGGGGATAAGTCGATACCGACGCTGGATGATTCTCTGGTTGATCAGCTGGCTATGCCTGAGCGCTGGATATTGAGTCGACTGAATCATACGATTGAACGTTTTGAACGACGGCTTGCCAGTTTCCATTTCAATGAAGGCGCCAAGATCATCTATGATTTTACCTGGAATGATTTCTGTGACTGGTATATTGAAATCGCCAAGACCCGGTTTTATGGCTCCGATCCCGAATTGGCGCAGACTGCCAGAATTGTGGCAGTGCATGTATTGCAGGGA
>JABMPO010000256.1 GCA_013203015.1 Fidelibacterota bacterium | reverse complement strand
TCATCGTCGGGCATTCTGATCTTCCCGGCGGAAGTTAGATCATAAAGTGGCGTCTGCTCCTCTACTGTGAGATTATAGCAGGACAGGTGTTCCGGTCCCAGCTCCACCACCGCTGCCAGATCCTGTTGCCATTGGGACCAAGTCTGCCCCGGCAGGCCAAAAATCAGATCGCAACTGAGATTGTCAAAACCGGCAGTGCGGGAATGTTCAATGGCGATGCGACTTTCATCAGCGGAATGAATCCGGCTTAAAAAAGTCAGGTTTTGCGGATTAAATGATTGAACACCCAGCGATATTCGATTGATACCAAGCTGCCGGTAGGCCTGCAATTTTTCTAAAGCAACAGTACCGGGATTAGCCTCAATTGTTGCTTCCAACCAATCCTTCGGACCAAACCGGGAATTCAATGCTGCGAGTATTGCCGACAATTGATCCGGTGTTAACAGGCTGGGGGTCCCGCCACCGAGAAATAACGTATCGAACTGAAAATCGCCTGCCAGTCCCACAAAATCATTTATTTCCCGAATCAAGCCATTCACAAACCGGGGGATCAAATCTTCCTGATGGGCAACGGAATAAAAATCACAATAAACGCATTTAGCGTGGCAAAATGGGAAATGAATATAAATTCCGCTTTTTATCATTCTAAATGATACGAATCTTTAACTTAAATTCCACCTAAAAGAAGGAATTACCTCCATGAGATTTGGCAAGCGGTTGTACATTATATTTTTTGCTTTGATGGCAGCAGTAATAATTTGGATTGCCACCGATCAATCCGACCCGGGACAGTTGAAGATTGGATTTGACATTGATGACACTGTGCTGTTTAGTCGGGATATTTTCACAAATTTACCAGCAGACAAACAGAATCCGATCGATTTTGGCTGGGTCAATGTACGCGACCGTCAATATTCACTGCTGATTGAACCGGCCGCCGAGCTGATTCATTTTTACCGGTCCCACGGACACGAAGTGTATTTTATCACCGCCCGGCCGGGAATTAACGGGGACAGTGTGGCAGTATTTTTGAGTGAGCAACTGGGTTATCCAGTGACTAAAGGCCACAACCTGTTTTTTGAGCCCAAAGAATATGTGGGCGAGTATCGTTACACAACCAAACACCGGCGGATTAAAACCCTGGGGCTGGATATTTTTTACGGCGATTCCGATACGGATATTGTTGCAGCCTTAAAAGCGGGCGTTCACCCAGTGCGGGTCGTGCGGCATCAATCATCAATTGATCAATACGGCAAGAATTATTTTGGCAATACCAATGATGGCACTGATGTTAAAGCACCGTTTTCCAAAACCGATTTAGAGCAATTTTATCGCGGTTCAGTTGGGGTTTTTGGCGAAGCGATTTATCCCATAATCTGGGACGGTCCCGCCAGCAAAAATGGAGCAGAGTAGATGAAATTACAGTCCGTAATATTACTGCTGGTCACCACAATCGGATTAACAGCAGCCGACCTGGACTGGCAGGCTCAATTTCAGGCTCGAATAAATTATACCAACACTGAATCTCAGGTTGGCAGCACTCTGTTACGGTCGCGGCTGGCGTTTCAAGTACGGGAAGGCAACCTGTCGGGGATGGTCCAGCTTCAGGATTCGCGGATACTGGGGGCAGACCGATCTAATTCCGGAGAATTGCGGCCGGACAGCACTTGGCTGGGATTGCATCAGGTATATCTGAGTATCGATCAGTTATACGCGCCGGGTTGGGAATTTCAGCTGGGGCGATTTGAACTGAACCTGGGTAACCAACGCTTGTTCAGTCCCAATAAATGGAATAATTATGGACGCTCTTTCGACGGACTTCGTTTACGACGCAGCGGGAATCGGCCGGTGACAGGTGAAATATTTTACCTGAAGGTGTTTGAATCATTGGAAACAACCGGCGATACCGATATAAATGGTATCTATCTTTATCCGGTAGCACAGAACCAAATCCCCCTGGGATTAAATTCATTAGAAATTTACGGATTCCAGGAATTGAATACCGATACCACGGCACGGCGCATCAACCGAACCACGTTCGGTAGCCGGATCGAGTTGTCATTCATGTTTCTAAAGCTGGAGGCGGAGGCGGGACGACAAACTGGCAGCAGCGCTGGCGACAACGATATCGCAGCCTGGTTCATGGTGACTAATCTGACGATTAAAACCGGCTTGGTGCCATTCCTGAAAAAGATCACAATTGGGCAGGAGCATTTCAGTGGCGACGATACCAGCAGCAATACGGTGGAGGGTTTTGCAAATCCATACGGTGCGGGGCATCGCTTTCATGGCTATTTCGATGAGCACAAATTTTTCAAAGATAATTTTCACCGGGGGCTGCGCGAATGGAATGTGAAAATCAACCTGGAGTTCAGACCCGGCAGCTTAACGCGGATCAACTATCATAACTTC
>JABMPO010000255.1 GCA_013203015.1 Fidelibacterota bacterium | reverse complement strand
TGGACAAGGTAGCCGAATTCAATGACCAGGAATTTTCCACTAAAGTAGAAAATTTATCAAATGTACTCGAACCGGCAATAATGGGCTTTCTGGGTGTTGTTGCCACCATCCTGGTACTGGGTCTTTATTTACCAATTTTTCAAATGTCCGGAGCAATCCATTGATTTACAAGACAAATACTACAATTAACTAATAGACTTCACATGGTTACAAAAAAAAAGGAGACAATAATGAATAAGTTCAGAAATACAAAAGGCGGTTTCTCATTGATTGAATTGATGATCGTTATAGTGATCATCGGCATCTTAGCTGCCGTTGGGGTTCCCATTTATACCGGGAACGTGAAAAAGGCCAAGCAGTCCGAATGCGATGCCACCATGGGTACAATCCGCACTCAATTGCGGGTGGAATATGCGGAAGCCGACATATACCCAGTAGCTAATTCAGCAGTAACTGCTGTTGCCGCTTTAGATTTTGTGGCTGCTGATCTGACCGGCAAGTATTTTACTGCCGCTAACTATACCTACGTATCAGCAGACTCAGTGACCTTCACCCTGACCTGCGCTAATAATGGTGTAATTGATGCCGACCGAACCTTGGATCAAGCCGGAACATTTGCCGGTGGCAATCAATAGCTAAGCATGAATTGGTTTGGGAATAAAGCCGGAGCTGGATTTACTTTTGTAGAAACAGCCGTAGCGATGGCCCTGCTGATGGTGATTTTCCTCGGTAGTGTGCAGTATATCCAAGTGAGCCGTAGCTCTATTGCCGCTGCGGCTCACGCGCTAAAAGCGTGGCAGACAATTACCAACCGGTTTGAATATGCTTTAGCACTAGATTACAGTTCTTTAACAGATAGTTTGGCAGAATCAGGGACTCTGCTGGCCTGGGATGATTTAAAATCATATCGAACAACCGTGGTTGAAAATGTTGATGACCCAGTGGATGGGAGTTCGCCAGCCGACACGGTTCTGCCAGACTATTTAAAACTAACTGTGAAAATTGCTCGGTTTTCTGCAACGAATTTTACCGACAGCTCATCTATTTATATCACTCCGCAGCGGGACTGGTAGTAATGCAAGGTTCAAATAAAGAGCAAGGATTCACCTTAGTGGAATTATCTTCGGTTCTGGTCATTAATTCAATTCTGGTAATTACTTTTGCGACGATTTTATACATGACCCAGAAACAGTCGCGCTCAATACAACACAGTATCGATACACAGCGCGACATGCTAATTCTGGACAAATTCGTTCATAATCATTTATTGAAAACTTATTCCGATTCACTCTTCATCTACGTGGACGAAAATTCTGAACAGGCTCAGACGCCCGCAAATAGCGGTGTAATTCTGGTAACTGAAGATCCTGACAGTAATACATATCGTATTACTTCCAATAACAACCAGTTAGTCTGGGAAAAAAACGCAACGACGCTGTATCCGGTAACTGCTTCAATAGCCGGTTTGAATTTTTCCAGATCTAATACCCCCGGTGATGAATATATAGAAATTGAAATGAATCTTTACCAAGAAACCGACACAGTCAGATATGTTAAATCATTTATCCCCCGTAATTGAAATTATCCTGAGTTTAACAGGGATACTAGTAATTGGTTCGATTTTTGCGATTATCAGCAACAATACCATCGATCGAATTGCCAAAAACCAGCCCATAACTACCCCAAGTCCCTACTGTCACGCCTGTGCCGCTACCCTGAGCTGGAAAGATATGATTCCAATTGTCAGTTATTTAATCGCAAAAGGTAAATGCCCTTATTGCGGAGCTAACATTCCCAGGCGCAATATATTGATAGAAATATCGGAAATCCTGTGGGTTGGATTATTCATTATGAAATTCGGCTGGAATTACCCGGCCCTGCTGGAAATGCTTTTTGGTATGTGCCTGATAGCCATTATAGTTATTGAGTATGAAAGAAGAGTCCTCTCGGAATCACTGCTGTTGTTTTTGCTGATGTTGTCTGCCATTTATATTCTAGCTTTCAACTATACCGAGTTCCCTCGGGCAATTACCAGCATGATCATTGGATCAGCAGTTCTATTAATTTATAATTTGCTTAAAATAACTACATTAAAAACAAAAAGGATAGAATTCAGAGAAATCAAATTTGGCGCTGTATTGGGGTTATTCTTTGGCTTACCACTAATTTACTTATGCATATTATTAAGCTGGTTAATCGGTGCCATATGGGGTTCGATTAACATTAAATATTTTGGGCAAAAACCCAAGTATGCCCTGCCTGATTACCCATTTATCTTGGCTATTTCAGCATTAATAATGATCATGTTCGGGGAAGATATTTTAGGCCACTATTACCGTTGGATAATGTAGTCAATGGCTGATAAAAGAAAATCTGAAGATGGTTCGGTTCTGGGAATAGTCATGGTCTATTTCGTTGTATTCAGTCTGACCGGTTTGATCTTCATCAGTTTGGCGGATCAAGCACATCTGCAAAATGTTGATGCAATCCACGATTATAAAAATCATTGGGCTGTGGAATCGGCAATAAACGAAGCATTATGGCGCCTGAATAATGGACCCGATTCACTGGCTACATTTCAAGATAGTACGCTTTATTCAACATACAACGAAGCTACAATGACATTAACTGTGGGGACGGATCAATGGGACCGCCCGTTTGAGGTGTCTTTGGAGATCGAATTGGACCACGTATTCAACAACACTTTTTACACAACTATGCCAATCGACACTTCCGATCCTGCAATCACATTTTTATCCGATGATATCGACATCCAACAGGCTGATTCCCTGCCAACACTGGATACAACTTATTACCTGCAAAACGCGGTAGAAATATATCCCACCGGAGCTGTTCTCTTTGATACACTGACAAGTGGAATCCACTATGTAAAAAGCGGTGTCACGGAATTGAAAAATAACACCTATCTCGAAGGTACTTTACTGGTTTTAGGTAAACTTAAAGTTGTTGGGACCAACGTCATCTTAAAAGCCGGGCAAGATTCTTCCGGCGCCTATCTGCCGGCTTTGATAGTAGCCGATTCGGTAACAACAACCGCTATCACCGACATCACCATTGAAGGAGCTATTATTTCATACGGCAGCTTCGACATTAAAAGTGGCACGATTACCGGTCCATTTATTGGCACTGATCTCAATGTGCAGACATCATTAATTATTGATGATCAGGGCAGTGATCAGTATTATACCTACTATCCTGGCTTTGAAGATCCGGATACAAGTGGAACAGCAAAAATAATTCAAAAAGGTTCCTGGAGGTAGCTACCCATGAGTTTATGGTCACCTCAATTACGGGTTGGAATTGATATCGGTAATAATTCAATTAAGCTGATAGCTTTAAATAAAAAGAATAACTCGGTTTACCGGGCAGAATCAGCAAATCTAATCGGTGATAAACTTGCCCATGAACCACAGGATATTACTAGTACGCTTATCAAATCAGTTATTGGTGATATGCTGCAGGATATCCCATGCAAAAAAGCCACATTTAACATTTCTGTATCAGTCCCCTATAATAATCTGTTTGTGATTCAAATTCCCCTGGTAAACGATAGCGAAATAAGACAGGCCATCTATTGGGATTTGAGTGCTTTATTACCGGATCCGGTTGATCAATATGAATTTGATTTTCAGGTATTAAATCGGGATCGAAAGGCTAAGCAAATCACGTTAATTGTCGGCGCCGTACCAAAGAAAAATATTGATACGGTACTTAAATCGCTGGTAAAACTGGCAAATAAAATTCCTGTTATTGAAATTGATATGTTAGCTGCTCTGGATTTATTTCTAGCTACAGAATATGATAATGCAAGTACCATTGGTTTTTTACAATTAGGTGCCGAACAAAGTACCTATACTATTATTTCTAAAAATCAAAATCCTGCGTTTCTTTCCCTCCCCTTTGGTGGCAACATGCTTGATACAATCATATCCAGCCAGTTAGGTATTTCATTTATTGCAGCTAACGAATATCGACAATCCGGGGAACTGTACCGAAAAATTCATCAAAAAAGTAGCAGCGAGGCGGCTCTAGAAAGAGAAATTCCAAAGGCTATTGTAGCGTTTATCAAGAGCCTGATCCAATTTAATGCCCGCTTTTCTCATAATACGGGAGAAACAGTATCAAAAATATATGCGACTGGTGGATTATTAAACGACCGTTTTATTGGTGATGTATTGCAAATAGATCAATATTTCATCGATTTGCCCTGCCAATTCTGGGAACCATTGTCCGCCTATTTGAAGAATGGAGAATTGGAATCGATCAACAAATTTGCCTATGCTTCAGCATTAGGAGTGGCCCTCCGGGATTGATATGTATTATCGTTTAAATTTCATTACCACTACGGTAGATCAATGGAAACGGAAGCGAATTAAACGTTTTGTCATTTCACTATATATTATTTTTTCGTGTTTCACTGGTTTTGTGCTCTATCAATCGTATGACTCTTTCGATTATATGGCTAGTGTTTTGAGCGAGAAGGTTACGCAGGTAAAACAAGAAATTAGTGACATTGAACCGCGAGTTTTATTGCTGAAACAAAAGATTGAAAAACGCGATCAAATGTTGCAGCAAATAAAATTCTATACCCAATTTGAAAGAAGACCATCCCTGTGGCACGCGCGCTTATTGGAAATTGCTGATAAATTGCCCTCGAAGATGGTGCTGGATCGTATTTCCTATATATCAACCAACAGTAAAGGATCTAATAAAACGCCCGAATTTACTATTACCGGTCATGTATTAATTCGCGATAGTGAACGGGATATTCATTTGGTAGATCAATTTCGTTCAAACCTCGTCGAAAGCCAATATTTCCATTCGGTTTATGATCAAATGTATTTGAAAAACAATAATATTTACAAAGATAAAGATGATTTAAAACTTACTTTTTCCATGGTATTTGAAAAATGAAAAGTACAATTAAAGATTTATTTAAAGCGGTACACTTAAAATGGTTTTTTCTCGGGATATTTATTTATTCGTTAATACTTGGAGCTATGATATATGGTTTTATTGTACCCAATCGCCGACTTTATGATCAAAACTTAAATAATCAAGGTGAAATAAATGATATGTATGTAAATCTTATCAGCCTTGATATTGGGGCCGCCATCGACAGCATTAATGTACAAATCAGTGATTTGGAACAGCTTGAGCATCAATTTCAACAGAGATTGATCGGTTCAAGTGATTTTAATGCACTCATTCCATTAATTGATCAGTATTGTGCCAAATCCCATTTAGCTGTAAAAGTGTTATCACCAGTGGATAATATAGATTCGATAGCACCACGGCTTCAAAAACGCTTTATTAAGACCAGCCTGACTGGCACATTTCGTGACTTCATTATCTTTATGCAAAAATTGGAATCCTATTCCAAGTGGTTATTAATTGAGAAACTCAATATCATTTCGGATAAGGGAAATGCACAAAATCAATATGATCTGGTTATTAGTGTAATACAGGAAAAGGGCCACTTATGACTAATAAACCAAAAAAAATGATATTATCCGGTTTAGTGGTAATAATGGGTCTACTAACATCTTTAAACTTTGTTACACCAATTGCTGAATTAATACCGGCGACACGGACCTCGCAATCCCCTTCATTGCCGATAATTATTGATTTGCTAACCATAAGATCAATTATACGAGTAGTAGATAGAAAGCCTGAACCGGAATTAGTTCTGCTTGGTTCACTAGATTCGTTAGTAAATAATTCAATAGCACCAAAAATCAGAAATCCGTTCAATATATTTAAAAGTAAAATTACATCGGCGAAGAAAAAAATAGTTCCACGAAAACAAAAAATTTCATTAAAACCCAAAATCACTCGTCCCAAAATTACCCTTGAGGGAATTGTCTGGGATGCTCATTCTCCCTATGCAATTTTGGACGGGAATATTCACCAGATTGGTGACCAGATCGGCCATTATACAATTCATGTTATTTCTGATACAATGGTAACTCTGGTTTACAAAAACGATATTTATAACGTGCATTTCAAAGAGGAAGATTGATGATTAGACTTATCAAAATACACCTGTGGATAAGTTGCTTACTGGTTCCAGCAGTTACTACTGCTCAGTCTGTTCAACACAATATTCCAATTACCTTAAGCGTGCGGAACGTCAGTCTGGATAAGGTCTTAAAAATAATCAGTGAAAAAAGTGGTTTGAGTTTTATTCCTGATCCGGCAGTTAGTGATATGCGGATCACTACTGAATTGTCAAATATCAACCCTCACGAAGCACTTAAAATAATTGCCCGGCTGTATAATCTTGGCTTTCAGGAACTGGGAACGACCGGCAAATATGTAGTCACCAATTTGAGCGACATTGCGATTGAAACTGAAGTCGGCTTTTATATCTGTGAATTTGCGCCAGCAGAAGTCATGGTTCCGATTATCGAGAAATTTCTAACTCCAGATGTGGGAAATATCATAATAGATGAACGAACTAATACATTGATTTATCGTGATACCGCTGAAAATCTCAGAGTAATTGAAAGGATAATAAAAACCCTCGACCGATCATCAAGGCAGGTCTATATTAAGAGTATCATCGCCGAAGTATCTCTGACTAAATCCACCGATACCGGAATCCAGTGGTTCACCGAATCAGAGAAAGTGAAGGCAGCTACCGATTTTGGTATAAAGTCTGTTCCAAACGAGCTGCCGCTCCAGACGGAACGCCCCGCCGGCACCGGTTTAGGTATCGGTATTCTGGATATGAATATCGACATGGCTATCTCAATGTTAGCCTCAAAGAATGATCTGAACCTCCTTTCAACCCCCTATCTGATCACGCTTGAAAACCATTGGGCAACCATTGAAGTCGGTGATCAGATACCATATCAAAAATTGAATGAATTCGGGATTACTTCCTATGAGTTTAAAGATGCCACGGTTAAAT
>JABMPO010000254.1 GCA_013203015.1 Fidelibacterota bacterium | reverse complement strand
CCTTTTTTCCCATCCAAAAAGGAATTCTTCTGCTGAAGATTGCTGCCATACAGGGCGCCCCACATCCGGCCTAAGAGTCCCCGGACCTGGTTATTCTGCAAAATCATGGGCAGTTCAGCCGATTCGATTTTGGTCTGTCCCACAGAATCCTGGGTACGTTTCAAAGCCTCATCGCCAATTCTGGCCAGATCAGGCAGATCATTGAGATGGCGAACACTGTAATACTTCCACTGCTGGGGTTTTTTGCCGCTACCATCATCCAGCGATACTTCTGCTCCGGCGCCAAAATTGGAGCTCTCGTAAGTTCCCTGGAAACCATTCGATTTTAAGTGAACATTTTCATAATGGCTGTCGCTGTAATAGGAAGTAACGGATACGATGCGATCATCTTTTCCCTGAATTTGATCAAAGATCTGTCTGGCACGATCAACACGGTTTTTTGTATCCACCTTATGATAACCGGAGTCAAATAATTCCAGATCAACATTATGCCGACCCTCGTAAAGGGTCGGATCGGGCAAAGCCTGGTAAGGATCTTCACCAAGATATTTTGTCATGGCTAAGGCATTATCGATGAATTTCTGCAGCGCCGGTTTTCGTAAATCATTAGTGCGATGGGAAGAGTATTTTCCCCCGGCATACAATTCTACTGACAATGAATTCTCGGTTGATTCCCGCAGTTTGTCAATATTATCATCGCGATATTCAATATCAATTGATCGGCGTTTGCTGATCACAATCGATGTATCATCAGCGCCTTGTTGCTTGGCATAACCCTGGGTCCAGTTTGCTAAATCAATTTTATTCATAGCTTACACCTTTCCTCCAACGGTTATTGATGATACCAGCGCACTGGGTAGTCCCATCGATACCGGGACTGATTGGCCATTTTTACCACAGGTCCAACCGCCTTCGGTCATGGCAAAATCATTACCTACCATGGTCACTTTTTCTAATACTTCGGGACCATTGCCGATGATATTCACATCTTTGATCGTAGCAGTAATTTTTCCATCTTCAATCAATGAGCCTGATTTCACGTAGAAAGTGAAATCACCGGGGCCAATATTAACCTGTCCATTTGTGAACTGGTCAGCCAGAATGCCGTATTTAACGCTGGCAATGATCTCCTCAAAAGTATGGGGACCATTGAGCATATAAGTATTGCGCATCCGGGGCAGAGGATAATGCTTGAATGATTCCCGACGACCGCTGCCAGTTGGATCAACACCATAATGCTTGGCGGAGATTCGATCATGCATATAAGTTCGCAGAATACCATTTTCCACCAGCATGGTTTCTTTGGTATGGCAGCATTCATCATCCACATTGATCGATCCACGAATGTTGGGATTCAGTCCACTATCGACAATATTTACAAAATCCTGGGCAATCGGTTTATTCAGCTTATCAGCATAGATTGACGTTCCAATCCGATTAAAATCAGCTTCCATTCCATGGCCAATTGCCTCGTGCAGCAGAATTCCGGAACTGCCGGCCGTAAGCACAACCGGTAATTCTCCGGCCGGTGCCGGCTTGGCATCGAATAATTTTACTGTCCGTTGAACCGCTTCCTTGGGCATTCGATCAAGTTTTTCTTTAGTCAGAAAACTGATATCATCACGGATCGAATAATCAAAATAATTCGATTCCCGCTGGTCGTCCTGCTCAGCAGTACAGTATACAATCACCCGTAGCATGGGCTGATAATCAGTACTCAATAAACCATCAGAATTGGCTACCATGATATATTTTTCAGTATCATGAAAACCCACATAATTCTTAATAATTCGAGAATCCTCGGCGAATACCGCCTCATCCAGCGCTTTTACAATATTGACGCGTTTGTCAATTCCCACATCTTGCCATGACATCTCAACCGGGTAATAATTCGGCAGGGTCATGGGTTTATATTCCTGGGGCGGTGCTGTTTTCGAACCGGAAGCTATATTGGCAGCTGTGCGGGCAGCGCCTTTCATACTTTCCAGGTTCAGATCCTCGGTAAAGGAATAGCCGGTCTGATCGCCTTTCAGCACACGAATGCCGACTCCTAATTGTACACTGGTACTGGCGGAATTAACGATCCGGTCTTCCAACCGAATCGAATTTCTGATTGAATGCTGGAAAAAAATATCAGCATAATCGCCACCATAAACCAGAGCTTCCGACAGTACTTTTCGGATCGTTTCGGTATCAATACCAAAACGACCGAAATAACCGGTCTGTAGTTCCTTGCCACCGGCACAACCCATTAAGCCCGGAATAAAACCGGACAGGGAAGCCAGGGCCAGGCCAGAACCAGTCACTTTCACAAAATCTCGACGAGTGATATCTGACATTGGACTCTCTCTTTTTGATTGTTGCAGATTGTTTAAAATACCTTTTATGTATTCAGTCTAATATTGTTGCAGAATTATCATAAATTATTCACATACGGTTTCTACAACAAGCCTTAGACTATAAAAGGTTGGGGATGGTTGTCACCGGTTTTAAATGGAGCCCCACGGTAAACCCGTTGTACCCTGAATTTGCGCCTTGTGGGGCGACACCCCGATCCTGGTGCGAAGTTGTGAATTCATTAATCCCGACTAATCAGGATGGTATTCTTCTTATCGGGATAAATTGATTCGATTAGGACAGTTCCACTGGTAACAAATTTTAGTGCTTGATAAATACTACTTGAATAACTATACTAAATAAACACTTATCAATTAATTAAGCACAATTGAAACCTATGGGGAGGAATCAATGAGTTCAAAAATCAACTATGCGGATAAACCGTGGTTGTCCAGTTATGAGCAAGGTGTACCCCCGTCTATCGATTACGAAGACGTTAGTATGCCGGAATTTTTGAATCGTACCATTAACAATTTTCCCGATCGGGAAGCCATGATTTTCCAAGGTTACAAAATAACCTTTTCCCAATTTGGGGACATGGTCGATCGTATGGCGGCGGCACTGAAAGATTTCGGAATAAATAAAGGCGACAGTGTTGCTATCGTATTACCAAACTTAATTCCCTGTGCCGCGGCTTATTTTGCAGTCATGAAAATAGGCGCCGTTACAGTGATGAATAACCCTCTTTATTCCGATCGCGAACTGGAACATCAATTTAATGACTCCAATTCGAAAGTATTGATAACACTAGATCTGTTAGCCAATCGAATGATCGATCTGCGATCTAAAACCGGTATCAAGCAAATAATTGTTACCTCAATCGGTGATTATCTACCGTTTCCAAAAAGCCTGCTCTTTCCATTGGTCGCCAAGAAAAAGAAGCTGGCAGCAGATGTGAAGCCGGCTGATGATGTTTATCGCTGGAAAGATATCATTAAACAGTATGAGCCCTTGACGGAAATCGCTGATATTTCACTTGATGACCCAATCAATTATCAGTATACCGGTGGAACTACCGGTGTCTCCAAAGGAGTTGTGCTGACCCACGGTAACATGAGTAAACAGGTTCAGCAAATAGCTGGTTGGTTCCCAACTTTTAATAAGGGTGAGGAAATAATGTTGGGCGCTCTACCCTTTTTCCATGTATTCGGCCTGACAACCGTGATGAATTTTTCAATGCTAATGGGCTGGACCATTATACTGATTCCCAAACCGCAACCGGACCCATTAATCGAAGCAATTG
>JABMPO010000253.1 GCA_013203015.1 Fidelibacterota bacterium | reverse complement strand
CCTCCTTTATACTGCTTGTGGAGCTGGACGGTATCGAACCGACGAACTCTTGAATGCCATTCAAGCGCTCTCCCAACTGAGCTACAGCCCCATTATTTTCTCTAAAAAGCGGGCGAAGTTTAATCAATCATTTTAACAGATCAAACATTAGATTTAGCAGTGCCATTTCATTTTATATCAATAGAAGCAAAGATTAACCTTACAAGATTTTAAGTCATTTTTAGGAGGTGCAACCGGCATGGAAATTCACAAATAAAATGCACCGTTTACTAAGATTTACACAATCTACTATTAATATTGACAATAGGGATTTATAAGTGTAGATTCGGCCACCGAGGTAAGAATGCGTGATATTATTTTCCTGACAAATTGGTGCACCCAGCACTTTTTTTACAAATTCCTACTCAATGGTTATGCACCTTACTCAACAACCATTGAGCAAGCGAGGAGGTAACTTGAATACTTATCTTATTGGTGATATTGCCAACAAAACCGGCCTACCGATAGATACCCTAAATTATTACTTGCGGATTGGTTTAATCAAGGAAGTAGGACGAAGTGAACGCAGCGGATACAGGTATTTTAATGATCAAACGGTTAGTGAATTAAAAGTAATAATAAAATTGCGTTTAAAACATATTCCAATAAAAGTAATTAAACAGAGAATTAGCAATGGAATATTTTGAACTTTTAGGTCTAACCCAGGAACCCTTTTCAAATACACCTGACCCGGATTTCTTTTATGGGTCGCATGAACATAAAGAAGCCTTGCAACGATTGGAGATGGCCATCAGGCTTAAACGGGGATTGAGTATAATTCTGGGGGGCGTTGGCACCGGCAAAACCACTCTCAGCCGTACTTTACTGAAAACATTTGAGGATGATAAAGAAAAATATATTTTTCGATTAATTCTCGATCCAAATTTTCAGTCCGAATATGAATTTGTAACTGGTATAATGCGCGTATTCGAGATGCAAGATATCCCAAATTCCACTATCGAATGTAAAAATACTCTGCAAAATAGTCTTTTTAAGGATAGTGTTCTAGAACAAAAATATCCTGTGCTTATTATAGACGAAGGCCAATTATTGACCCCTACCTATTTAGAAGTTTTAAGAACATTGCTGAATTACGAAACGAATAAGGAAAAACTTCTGCAAGTGGTAATATTTGGTCAACCAGAGTTACTGACAAAAATAAAAAAACAACCTAATTTTTATGATAGAATTGGCTTAGGTTATGTAATCAATCTCCTGAACCACAACGACACTGACCACCTTATTAAGTACCGCCTTATCAGGGCAGGAATGAAAAATGATCGTCAATTATTCGACGAATCCGCAATCTCCTGTATATATGAACATACCAAAGGTTCTCCCAGACGAATAGTGGAACTTTGTCATGAATCGCTACTGGCAATGATTCGAATGGAAAAAGATATTGTTGATAGTGAAATCGTTCAGGATTCCATAAAACAAAAAGAAATTTGGAATGGCCTCATCCTCTAAGAAAAATACCGAGGTAGCTACCAATAAGCTGCTACAGTTACTACGCGATAAGGAGCGTCCTGAAGACGATACTTCTTTTACACCACCAGATCCTATTGATCCCCCTGCCGCAACATTAGAAGAACAGCCGGCCATACCAATTTCCAAACCTGAGTCTGCTGAAACGTCAAATGATGTTGATTTCGATTCAATTGTCGAAGAAAAATATGTTGAGAGTCAAGATCAGATCGACCGTCAAAAACTGACCGTAAGCGATCCCCCCTCTGATACCACTCAAATGGCAGCGGATGACCAAACAGATTCAAATGCGGAAGCCAAAGATGAGACTTCCCAGGCTGAGACGATATTTGAGGAATTTTTTGATGTTGATCTACCAGATAGTGATGAAGATACTGATTCGTCCAAAGAATCGACTGAGGATGACGGACTCGATTTGGTATTTAAAGATTTTGCTGACGTAACCGACGATACAGAGACCGAAGACGATACAGAGACCGAAGACGATACAGAAGAAGAATTAGCTTTCATTGATAGTGAGTCTGATGAT
>JABMPO010000252.1 GCA_013203015.1 Fidelibacterota bacterium | reverse complement strand
TTGGGACCGATGACATAATCGTAATTTGGTAATAGGGGCATTAACTGATTTTTAAATGCCAGAGTATCATCAATTTCCTGAAGTGCATAAATATCGGCCAGTTGATCCAATATAATTTCGGCAACGCCATCGATGGTGGTGCTACCACTCTGGGGAAAATGTTCAATATTCCAGGTTACGACTTCGATTCCTTCCCAGTCATTCCAGTTCGGTATTGTCCAGACGTTCTGAGGTGGTGTAATGGGAATGGTATCCGGCGGACAGTCCTCAGCCCCTACCTGACCGATTAAAAATATTATTAGAAATAAGCTGACTAAATAGTGAATATTAGTCAATCTTCGATCATTCCGGTTATATTGCCGATATGAATCTGGCGATGGTTGTACAGTTTTTTTCGTTCCCAATCGGATAATGCAGATAACTCACTATCGGTTAGCAAATTCAAATGCTTCAAAACTGTAATTGTTGCTACCGGATTGGCCCGCTGATTGCCATCCAGAACTTTAACCGCCATTCCCCAGACTTCCCCATCAGATTTTTCGATTGCCAGACCCCTGATTGCCTCCCCTCCCACTTTGGTCACCGAGCGGCCTTTCATCACAGTCAGGTAATCCGTGTCAAATCGATTCGCTCCGGCAATCAGGTAGGGATGGGAAGTCATGGCCTGGCGGACTCTGACCAATTCGGGAAATTCGTTGCTGCCAATTTTCTGAAACGTTGATGCAATACTGTACAATGGCATGAAGGGTGTAGGCAGACTACAGCCATCGACACCAATCGGCAAATCTCGTAAACCACTGAACCGCTCGATTTGCTTGAAAATGGCTTTTTGAACCGGATGATCCGGATAAATGTACCCGGTGGGATCCACGCCAAGCTGTTTGGCGATAGCCAGCATACCGGCATGTTTTCCGGAACAATTATTATGCAACGCGGAGGGCAGCAGTTCGTTTTTAATAAGCTGATCCGCAGATGGTTTGTGATAGGGTGCGTGACTGCCGCATTCATAATTAGCGGTTGAATAACCCAGTTTTTCCAGAATACTGGCTGCCGTCTTTACATGAATATCTTCACCGTTATGGGATGAACAGATAAAGGCTAATTCCTGTTCAGTCAGGTTAGCACTATCAATGGCACCGGCAATAACACCGGCCGCAGCCTGAATCGGTTTTAAAGCGGAACGGATACAGGTCAGATATTTGGGATCACCGGAATTAAAAACAACCTTGCCAGCCCCATCCACAACAACCGCATAGGCAGCATGAATGCTTTCAATATAATAGCCACGGGTAACTTTACATAGAATTGGCATAATAATATCCTGGGAGCGTTTTACCTATTTAAAATCTGATTTCAATAGTCTTATTATCTTTAAGCGACCGCTAAATTACGCAATTCCCCTAAATAATCGGCCTGTGAAAGTATGGCAAAGATTTCGTCCACAGCAGTCGCTAATCGCTACTTACTAACTAGCTGGGTAGGAAAAAATTATTCAACGATTTCGGAAGCGAAAACCAGCTCAAACCCCTCAGCTTTGATCCGTGGGATTTCTTGTTTGAGCACCGCCAGAGTGCCAGCACGATCATGAGCAATTCCAACAGCTTGGCCATTCTTTTCTGCCCGTCGGCACAATTTCTCGATTTGGATCTTAATTAATTCGGGATCAGATTCATTATCAAGAAATACATGACGACTATTTACTAATACTCCTAAAGCCCGCATTCTGGTTGCTGCCACCGATTCGGCGGTAGTCCGGCTATCGATAAAATATTTACCTGTTTGTTTCAGTATTGTCGCAACGATTGTTATCAACCGAGAATCCTGGGTGGCGCGGGATCCCTGATGGTTATTCATCCCACGAGCCTCCGGCAATTCAGCCATGGCCTTTTTCACCCGCCGCTCGATCTCGGCGCTGGTCATGGCGGTTTCCAGGACATATTCCTCCTCGCCACGTGATCCATTCAGGGTCTCCATGGGCATATGAATCATGACTTCGAAACCAG
>JABMPO010000251.1 GCA_013203015.1 Fidelibacterota bacterium | reverse complement strand
TCAACCACTTGAATCCCAATTCGCAATAACTGATGCACCAGACTGCGGTAAATAATCGTACCGGAACCGGGGAAAGATGAAATGTCGCGCACTGGTACCACTGATAGCCGCTTAATCGTTTGGAAGTCAAAATCCGGTTTCACCACCACCGGTGGTTGACAGGCTATGAAAAACAGGCTAATGCCGAAACAGATTCGGCGCAGCATTAGTCGGAACTCAGGTTTTCTATATGTCGGATCGATTCTTCACGTAGAACTGGATCGTCGGTAAACTTTAGACAGTTTTCCCAAGCCGTGACAGCTTCATCAGGTCGCTCGAGAATTTCTAGAACCTGACCCTGCAACCGGTATAATTCAGGATTTATCTCTTGCAGCAACAATGCTGCATCCAGGCTGACTAAGGCTTCTGCGAACTCATTTTGCTCAATATGGACCAGACACTGAGCGATATATTCCCTGACCTGATCTTCGCCTGCTGTTGTCCCAAGTGAAAAGGTAAAAATAAGATTAACTGTGATCAGTAATATACTGACCTTCCTCAATGATTTCATGATCACTCCTGTGTTTACAGGTTAATATAGAGAACTGTGTTTTATTCTTTGGTGGTTTCAGCCTCCGGTTTCTCTTTGCTTTTTTTCCCAGCCAGATTGGAAACAACGTCCATTACTTTAGGCGCCAAATCCATTATTTTACTGCCAATGCCTTCGTTTTCACCGATAGTCAACAGTTTGGCTCCGTCTTGACCAACAATAACAAAAGCAACCGGTTCAATAGACCAACCGCCGCCAATTCCTTCCCCGGAGCCTTTACCTTTATCTTTGGTATCAGCTTCTCCGGTACCACCACCGGAAGCAAATCCGAATGAAACTTTTGATACGGGTAAAACAGTATGTTCGCCGGTTTCAACCGGTTCACCGATGACGGTTTTGGTTGCCATCAATTCCTGTAGCTCATGCAATGTGTTTTTAACAAGGTTTTCAATGCTCATATTTATCCTCGGGTTATTTTTTGTGTCGAATGTACGCTATTCCAGCGAAAATTGCCAACATTGCCGGCTGGGTGCGAAATTGCAAGTCGCCAGCTAATTCGGTTTGGTGATTACCCACAAATTTAGGGTCAATATCAATATGTGAGCGATCAGCAGGGGTAATCGTTTTTAGTAACTGGATTAATCCCATCGTTATACCGGTCTTCATGGGATTCTGGAAATTGATCTGTCCCTGCAAATTCAAGCGGTGCCAGTGGATGCGAGAGATCGTGGATTTAATCAATTCTTTATATAATTCTACTGAAAACCTTTGGCTTTTTTTACTGGTCTTCGGTTTTTTTTTGACGGTTTTCTGCTTTGGTTTATTAGTTTTTAGGGATTTTTGCAACCAGGGATGATTATAGGGTCCTATACCAATTACAAGTTCTTTTTGCAGGTTAATGGATACACCAAATGTGTTGGCTCCAATGGTCGCTGAGCCCTTGCCGGTAAATTCTCCTGGTGTACTAACTATTTCACCGGTCAGACCAAATTTCCACGGTAAAAATAAGCTGCCAATCAGTATGACTAGTATGACCAGTAAGGTCAGCAGTAGATATAAAACCACTGTCAGCATGATTGAATTTAATGAATGATCAAATATTTGGAAAATTATAGTCTATTCGAACAATAAATATTCACGTTCGAGCAATCTTTTTGCGTACTCCTGCTCGAATAGATTTTCGGGCATTACATCAGGTAGAACCGTAGCATCCGCATCGATAACAAACTGCAGGTCGGCATGGAATTGTTCCCGGTTACCAGCTTTGGTATGATAAAATTCGGCTTGCAGGGTGTAGGTGCCCAGATAATCAGGTTGCTTGCTGATGGCCAGATCAAAATAATATTTTGACCGTGACAATTCAATCCCGGGAATTCTGGCGTAGAGGGCGCCAAAAAAGCGATTTGCGGCACTGTAATAATATTCCGGATCCACCGCGAGGATACGGTGCATGGCGGTTTCGATGATTTCCTGGTATTGCAATCGCATTATTGCGGGACGGTATACCATATATCTACCCAAATTGGCTGACCACCAATACAGCGCCGGGATCAAATAATCCGGAGTTGTTGCTATGGCAGCGATTTTCCGCAGATTACTATCTCCTTCTGCGTTTTCAAATGATACACTGAATTCTTCTGATAGAAACAGAATTTTTTCACCGATACTGATGCCTTCTAAAAAAATACTATCGCGCACTGCTTGCTCAGTTTCGATATAATGACCCAGGAAATATGCAGCTCGGCAATAACTAAGTAATAATTCCGGGTTATCCGGGATCAGATTAGCGGCTTTTTTATAAAACAGATAAGCTGTTCGAGCGTTTTTTTCTTCGTGCCGTTTTTCCCAATACTTATCACCTTGCTTCCAGAGAAATTCAGCATTTTTCACTGAAGATACTTCAATTTTATTGGATGGAATCTGACAGGCAAAAAATAGCCCAGCCAGAATTACTATAAAAATCTTTGCAAACGAATTGGTCATGTAAAATAATTTTTCCTGAAATGTGGTTAGAAATTTGGCCTAAAAGACCATAAATTGCTCTGCTAACAACGGTGATACTCACCTAAAATGACGAAGTATCATTGTAAAAATTAACACAACTTCTTATATCAATGCTAAAAACAATTGACTTAAAGGGAATCGACTTGGCGTCATTATTTGGCGTTGCTGATGCCCACATCAAACTCATCGAGAAAAAATATTCCGTTACATTGTTAGCGCGTGGAAGCAGTTTACAGATCGATGGCGATGAGAAGAATATTAAAATGGTTGCCGGACTAATCCATGAGATGAACCAGACCCTTTCCCGCCGTGGCAGTTTGACAACCGGAGATATAAATAAATTAATTCAACTGGTGAATGTCGAAAATAATATTAAACCGGAAATGCCGGAGGATGTAATCCATTATGCCAGGCAGGGTGCTATCAGCGCTCGGACGCCAGGCCAAAATAAATACATCGAAGTAGTCAGGAAGAATGATATTACCCTGAGTATCGGTCCGGCCGGAACTGGTAAAACTTATATGGCAGTTGCTTTCGCTGTAGCTGCATTGGAACGGCACGAAGTTGGTCGCATTATTTTATGCCGGCCAGCGGTTGAGGCAGGCGAAAATTTGGGTTTTTTACCAGGAGATTTGAAAGAAAAAGTAGACCCGTATCTTGCACCACTGTATGATGCTCTGGCCGACATGCTGCCCCAGACTAAATTGAAACCATGGCTGGCAAAAAAAGTAATTCAGGTAATCCCGCTGGCCTATATGCGCGGCCGAACACTGGATAACGCATTCTTAATTTTGGATGAGGCACAGAACGCAACGTCGATGCAGATGAAAATGTTTCTAACACGCCTCGGAGTGAATTCAAAAACCATAATAAACGGCGATATTACCCAGATTGATCTGCCGCGCAAATCAGATTCCGGCTTGATCCAGGTTTATGATATACTCCGCAACATTGATGGAATCGGATTTGTGGAATTGACAAAATCTGATGTTGTTCGCCATCGATTAGTGAAGGAAATTATCAAGGCCTACGAATTGCTGGATGGAAATCAGGATTAGTTCACCGGGCGCTAAAAATTATGTTTCCTGTCCAAAATCATGCTAACTTCACGCATTGAAATTCTTATTTGCAAACACCTAAAAAGTTTTTTCTTTCGTCACACAATTGCCAGGGACAGGTAATTCTGAATATGCGGACCTTGACATATTATAACATTAAATCGCCGTCTGATTCACCAGGGGGACAGCATTGAATTATATTATTAATTCCGTAGTCCAATTTGACTTCAATCAAAATCGAATTTCCGATCTAGCTGTAAATCCAGGTCTTATTATTCTGGGTATTATTATAAGAATAATTAATCAATTTAAAAGGTCTGTAAACTTACAGACCTTTTTTTATTTTAGTAATAAATCAGACCACAATCTATCAAAGGGGAATAATGAATAAATTACGTGATGTTGTAATTACGAATATCAAACGAACTCCAGTGGGCTCGTTTCAGGGTTCATTAGCCAGTTTACCAGCCACCAAATTGGGTTCGATTGCCATCAAGGCTGTGATTGAAGAAGGACAAATATCGATTGATTCGATCGATGAAGTAATAATGGGAAACGTCTTACCGGCGGGCGCAGGACAGGCTCCGGCCCGGCAAGCCGCTCTTGGTGCTGAAATTCCAGAATCTGTCGAATGTCTCACGATAAATAAGGTTTGTGGATCAGGTCTAAAGTCGGTTATGCTGGCAACCCAGGCGATTCAAACCGGGGATGCAGAGGTCATCATTGCTGGTGGCATGGAATCAATGACCAATGTACCCTATTTACTGCCAAAGGCTAGAACTGGTTACCGGTTGGGGCATGGGAAAATCATCGATGGGATGGTGCATGACGGACTCTGGGATGTTTATAATGATATTCATATGGGAAATTGCGCCGAACTCTGCGCAAAGGACCGTAAATACACCCGCGAAATGCAGGATGATTTTGCCAAACAATCTTATGAGCGTGCCCACAAAGCTCAATCGGAGGGATGGTTCAAAAATGAGATCGTGGCAGTAGAAGTGCCCCAGCGAAGAGGTGATCCGGTTTTAGTAAGCGAAGATGAAGAACCGCAACGGGCAAATTTTGAGAAAATGGTAAAGCTGCGCCCGGCTTTTGATCGTGAAGGAACCATTACTGCTGCCAATGCTTCGAAAATTAATGACGGAGCTGGTGCCGCAATCATAATGTCAGCGGAAAAAGCTGAGGAATTTGGCCTAAAACCATTAGTCAGAATAGTTGCTCAGGCATCAGCGGCTCAAGCTCCCGAATGGTTTACAACCGCTCCGGTAAAAGCGATCCAAAAAGCCCTTGATAAGGCTGGGCTGACTGCTGATCAGATTGATTTATGGGAAATTAATGAAGCTTTTGCGGCGGTCACAATGGCAGCGGTGGATGATTTTAGTATTCCCATGGAAAAAGTGAACATTCATGGCGGTGCAATAGCCATGGGTCATCCGATTGGAGCATCGGGAATTCGCATTCTGGCGACGCTGGTGCATGCCATGTTGCGAACCGGCGCAAATACCGGGTTAGCCACGCTGTGTATTGGCGGTGGGGAAGCAGCAGCTTTAATCGTGGAGGTGATCTGATGGATTTCAATTATACGGATGAACAATTGATGATCAAGCAGACTGCCCGAGATTTTGCCGAAGAAAACTTAGCGCCGGGAGTCATGGAACGGGACGAAGAAGCCAAATATCCAGTTGAGCAGATTAAAATGATGGCTGAACTCGGATTCATGGGTATGGTTGTTCCGGACAAATGGCAGGGTGCAGGGATGGATTTTGTTAGTTATGTCATTGCCATCGAAGAACTGGCGCGAGTCGATGCTTCCGCTGCTGTGGTTATGTCGGTGAATAATTCACTGGTTTGCCAGATTTTCCTGAATTGGTGTAATGATCAACAGCGGGCTAAATATCTGCCACGATTAGCGACAGGAGAGATCCTTGGAGCATATTCATTGAGTGAGCCCCAGTCCGGTTCGGATGCCAGTGCCATGCGCACTTTCGCCAGAAAAGATGGCGATCATTACGTGTTGAATGGCACCAAGAATTGGGTGACCAATGGTATCAGTTCCGACGTGGCAATCGTTTATGCTTTAACCACCAAAGGTATCGGTTATAAAGGCGTTTCAGCCTTTATTGTGGAAAAGGGCTGGGAAGGATTTTCGGTGGGCAAGAAGGAAGATAAGCTGGGTATCCGGGGTTCGGACACTTGCGAGTTTTATTTTGATAATTGCCGCATTCCGGTAGAAAATCTAGTTGGTGAAGAAGGTAAAGGATTTAAAATTGCCATGAATACCCTTGATGGCGGTCGTATCGGGATTGCTGCTCAAGCGCTGGGAATTGCCCAGGCGGCCCTCGATAAATCTATTGTTTATGCCAAAGAGCGGGAACAATTTGGTCAGCCGATTGCTAATTTTGGGGCAACTCACGATAAATTATCGAATATGGCTTGTAACGTTGATGCGGCGCGCTTGTTGATTCATAGAGCAGCCATGTTGAAGGATGAGAATAAGCGCTTTACTAAAGAAGGCGCCATGGCCAAATATTTTGCTACAAAAATAGCCATGGAAGCCACCACGCTATGTGTACAGATTTTTGGTGGTTATGGCTACATGCGTGAGTATGGAGTTGAGCGTTTGATGCGGGATGCAAAAATTACCCAGATTTATGAGGGTACATCGGAAATCCAACAGCTGGTCATTGCCCGCGAGTTGCTAAGAGACTAATAGTTAAAACATCTAACTAACTTCATTATACTAAAAACGAGTATTGAGAAAATGAAAAATATCGATTGGAAAAATCTGACATTCGGTTACAATGAAACAGATTTTAATGTACGCGCTTATTTTAGAAATGAATCTTGGGGTGAGCTGGAGATAACTTCATCAAAGACCGTCAATCTGCACATGGCGGCTACAGCCCTGCATTATGGTCAGGAAGCTTTTGAAGGCATGAAAGCTTATATGGGACAAGACGGCCAGGTGCGTTTATTCCGTTGGCAGGAAAATGCTGAGCGATTTCAGAGATCGGCTGATGGTATTATGATGGCACCTGTTCCGCAAGAGCTGTTTTATAAAGCGATTACTACCGTCATCAGGCTAAATAAGGAATACATTCCGCCTTATGGTTCTGGTGCCTCTTTATACATCCGACCCTTATTAATCGGATCGGGAGCGGAAGTGGGAGTTAAACCAACAACTGAATATTTATTTTTGGTTTTTGTAACTCCGGTTGGGCCCTACTTCAAAGAAGGATTCAAACCGGTTTCCATGGGTCTTTTTCGAGGCGCGGATCGGGCGGCTCCATTAGGAACTGGTCATTTAAAAGTTGGCGGTAATTATGCCGCCAGTTTACGGTCACTGAATAAAGCTCAAACGGAAGGTCTGGCTTCCATAATCTATTTGGACGCTATAGAGAAAAAATATATTGATGAATGCGGCCCAGCGAATTTTTTTGGGATTAAAAATAATACCTATATCACGCCAAAATCTCCCAGTATCCTGCCATCAATTACAAATAAAAGTTTGATTACATTGGCTACCGAAATGGGATTGAAAACCGAGCGGCGTCCTGTTTCAATCGATGAACTCGATAGTTTTGACGAAGTCGGCGCCTGTGGGACTGCGGCAGTGATATCTCCAATTGGCAAGATTATAGATTTGGATACTGATGATGTTTATAATTATGCAGTAGATGGAAAACCTGGTCCAATCTCCATCAAATTGTATAATAAATTGCAAGCCATCCAAACTGGCGATGCCGAAGATAAATTCGGTTGGATTGAAACTGTCAATCTGGATCAATAATCCAATTCCTGTGAACTAGATTCTTTTTGAAGTTTATTCCCTCGATAAACGCAGGATAAATTTCAAGTTTTAGGTACAGGTATTAGTTTTTATAAAATCCTTATATTCAGCAGTCTGAAAACTGGAATTTATGGTAATAAAATTGGCTGGACACAGAAAGCCGATACAGCGTAAAATCAGACCGCAGATTAGAAATTATTGAGGAAATTGAATCGATGTTTGGCAAACTGGTGAAAGTAAAGAAAAGAAAATGATTCATTTTTCTCCGGCCAACGATCAATCTCGACTAAGGCCAGGATATTCCGTGAGTAGCTGTGACTGTAGTTAAAGTACATCCACGCCGTCTGGGGCGCGAAAGTGTTTTGAAAGCATTATATGCTCTTGAACTTAGCAACGATCAACCAGAAAAAATTCTATCTGATATTTTTGAGCGTGAGTTAATTGATAAGAAAACAGGTCGATTTGTTACCAGTCTGTTTAATAATTCTGTCAAGTATAAGGACTGGTGTGAAAAACAGGTTTCGGATCATTTGGTTAATTGGAACCTTGACCGAGTAGCATTGTTGGATCGTCTGATCTTGCAAATGGCAATCAGTGAAATTTATTTTCTCAAAGATATTCCACCGAAAGTGTCAATCAGCGAAGCAATCGAAATTGCCAAACGCTACAGCACCGATGAAAGCTCCGGCTTTGTAAATGGAATTCTGGATGCGGTCTATAAATCCAAACTGGCAGCGGAGCAGGAACAGTTAAAAGAAGATAAAGAATAATAATTTACCCGTTTACCGATTATAAAATTCATGTTAATCTATGGCTAAATCAATAATTACAAAAATATTTGGCACCAAATCGGGCCGTACAATCAAATCTTTTTCACCGATTGTAAATGAAATCAACCGGATCGCCGAGCAATTAGTAGATAAGACTGATGCCGAGTTGATAGAACGAACACAAGCTATCAGGAGTCAGGTAATAGCAGCACGGACAGCGGCGGAAGAAGCTGCCAGCGACAAGGATCGAGAAGAAGCCAAAAAATTAATCCATAAGGCCGAACAGGCTAAACTGGATGAGTTTATGCCGGAAGCCTTTGCCATGGTGAAAGATACCTGCCGCCGGATGGTTGGGCATAGTTGGAAGATTGTTGGTCAGGACCAGACCTGGGAAATGATTCCGTATGACGTACAATTGATCGGAGCAATTGTCCTGCATCAGGGAATGGTCGCTGAAATGAAAACCGGTGAAGGAAAGACTTTGGTGGCAACAATGCCCATATTCCTGAATGCACTGACCGGTCGCGGAGTTCACCTGATTACGGTTAATGACTATCTAGCGCAGCGGGACTCGGAATGGATGGGTGAAATATACCGGCGGCTTGGACTGACGGTAGGCTCGATCCTTAACACGATGGATAATGTGCGCCGTCGTGAGATTTACAATTGCGATATTACCTACGGTACCAATAATGAATTTGGATTTGATTATCTGCGTGACAATATGTCGCTTACCCCCGGGGAACAAGTACAACGGGGCCATGGCTATGCTATCGTTGATGAGGTTGACTCGGTCCTGATCGATGAAGCACGGACGCCGCTAATTATTTCCGGTGTGGTTGATGCGCCGATAGACAAGTCCTTTCAGGAATTGAAACCGGCAGTGCAGGCACTAGTTCGCAAGCAGACCAGTCTGGTCTCACAACTGGTTGGTGATGCCGAACGATTATTGAAAAAAGATGATGATCGGGTGGCTGGCTTGAAATTGCTCCAGGCCAACCGCGGAATGCCAAAACATCGGCAACTATTAAAGATATTCCAGGAATCGGGGACTAAAAAACTGGTTCATGAAGTGGAATCGGATTATCTGCGCGATAAAAAACTGCATGAAGTAGATGAAGAATTATTTTTTAGCATCGATGAAAAAACCCATGTGATTGACATTACCGATAAAGGGCGTGATACTATTTCACCCGATGATCCGGAAATGTTTATCATTCCCGATTTGGGTGAGCTGTTGAATGACATTGATGCAAATGAGAATTTATCCGATCTGGAACGGGGACAGGAAAAAGAGAAAGCCCATCAATTACATGCCAATCGCAGCGGCCGGATTCACAATATCAGTCAGTTGCTACGGGCGTTTACTATGTATGAGAAAGATGTAGAATATGTAGTCCAGGGCGGCAAAGTCTTGATTGTTGATGAGTTCACAGGTCGCATTTTACCAGGTCGCCGATACAGCGATGGACTCCATCAAGCGCTCGAGACCAAGGAAAACGTTACAGTTGAACGTGAAACCCAGACTTTAGCTACAATTACGATTCAGAATTATTTTCGTTTGTACGATAAATTGGCGGGAATGACCGGTACAGCCGAAACCGAAGCTGAAGAACTGGCGGGGATATATAATCTGGAGGTCACTGTTATTCCCACCAATCAGGAAATTATCCGGGATGATCGGGACGATTTAATCTATAAGACTAAGCGTGAAAAATATAATGCGGTAATAGAAGAAATCACTGAGTGTCATCGCAAAGGACAACCCACCCTGGTTGGTACTATTACGGTTGAGGTTTCCGAATTATTGTCACGGATGCTGAAGCGTAAAGGGGTTCCGCACAATGTGCTAAACGCCAAGCAGCATCAGAGTGAAGCAGAAACTGTAGTACGAGCTGGGCAGCGCGGAGCGGTTACGATTGCGACCAATATGGCGGGTCGCGGGACTGATATCAAACTAGGTGATGGCGTAATAGATCTGGGCGGATTACATATTATTGGTACCGAGCGTCATGAATCGCGACGCATTGATCTACAGTTGCGAGGGCGCTGCGGACGTCAGGGAGATCCCGGATCATCGCGGTTCTATTTATCGTTGGAAGATGATTTAATGCGCTTGTTTGGTAGTGATCGAGTGGCATCCATAATGGATCGGTTGGGTTTGGAAGAAGGTGAAGTAATCACTGCCGGGATGGTTACTCGAGCAATCGGAAACTCACAGAAAAAAGTGGAAGCGCGGAATTACAGTATCCGCAAGCATTTGCTGGAATATGATAATGTGATGAACCAGCAGCGCCAGGTTGTGTACGACATTCGAACTCAGGCTCTGCATGGAAGTAGTATCCGGGAATCGATCATGGATTTGATTGCCGAATATGTGGAAGATGAAATCGGACAACAGTTGGAAAATTCTGACAACCCCTTTGATTGGGACTGGGATCGATTGAAGCAGAATCTGTCATCGGTGTTGCTGGTGGATATTGATCATACCAAATTTGAAGAACCTACAGCAGAACAAATCAAGAATTTTATATTAGAGCGAGCACACGAGCTTTATGCCACCCGTGAATCGTTGATCCCGGCCGAAACCATGCGAGCATTCGAACGTTTTATCGTGCTACGAACAATCGATGAGAAATGGAAAGATCATCTTTACGCAATGGATCAACTTCGTGAAGGTATCAATCTGCGGGCTTACGGCCAAAAAGATCCTCTACTGGAATACAAAGCCGAAGGATTCCATATGTTTACGGCAATGATGGCCGATACCACCCGGGATACGGCACAACGTTTGTTCCGAACCCAGATTCAGGGCTTGGAGCAGCCGTCTCAGATGCAGGCGCAGCGGGTGCGAAATATGCAGATTAGCCATGATGACACCACCGGAATGGGATTTGCCGGTGCTGGTAGCGGTGGTCAGGCTTCAGCAAATCGACCTCAGCAAGCTGTTAACACACCAGTTCAAGTCAGTAAAAAAATCGGGCGTAACGAACGAATCGAGATCGTCTCTCCCAGTGGCAAGAAAGAAACTATCAAGTACAAAAAATTACAGGATTATTTAAATCGCGGTTACAGTCAGACTTAGTTTTAATTCATATCTGCAAGGTAGGTAATATTATTTCAGAGCTTACGGTGAATAATTTAATAGAGATCATTTAATTTAGGATATAGTGAAATATTTGCTGGAATATCGTAATAAAATATTTAGTTTTGCTCATCTTATTATGGCACGATTCGATAATAGAATAGCAGCTGCCGCATTATAAGTAATGCATTTAGGGGTAGCGCAAGTAAATAGTTCTGAATGATAAGGTGTCAAGAAAACATTTCAACAGCTCGGAGAAGTCTATGAAATCCTTGAGGAAATGCTCTTCAATTAGTCTCATAATTATGTTAATGGTGATTCCATTAGCTGCCCAAACTGATGTAACCGTGGATATAGGTGATGTAATTTTTCCTGCCTACACTAGCGATTTGCAAGTACCAGTCACCCTTACTGGACCGGTCGATGCCGTGGCAGGTATCCAATTTGATATTATCGCCGACCCGGCTATTGCCGGCCTAACCAGCGCTCTTGCTAATGTGACTGGTTTTACGGCCGATTTCAATTCCCTTTCTGGAGACACTAATCGGGTTATTTTATATAATAGCAGTTCTGTTTCTGGGCTTCCGGCTGCTGGTGATACTGTATTATGGTTAGGCTATGAAGGATCTCAAATCGCTTCTGCAGTTATTGACCTCGCGGTATATGGATTAGTGGTAAGTGATACTGCGGGTGCCGGTTTAACCAGCTCCAGTGTAGATGGATCAATATCAATTGGTAGTGTTGTCAGTCTGTCGATGGATACCGGAACAGGTGATAATAACGACCTGGTATCATTGGTCATCTCACTTAACAATCCGGATGAAGTCGGCGGCGTCCAGTTTGATCTGATCGACATTCCGGATTATGTTGTAGTCGACTCGATTTGGACTAGCGCGAGAACTGTTGATTTTACTATCTCAACCACTCCGGTTGGCGTAGGGGAACGGGTAATTTTATTTAGCGATACCAACGAATCGATTGCTGCCGGTAGCGGTGCAATTATTAATGTACGGTTCAGGATTACTCCCACCGCTTACAATAGCGATGTAATAATTGACATGGTGGATGCAGTAATTACCGATCCCTTGGGCGGTACATATTGGATTGCCGGAATAACACCTGGAATCATAACAGTTTACCCCGGTTATCTGGAACCTCCAACCAGTCTTGTTGCCACCAGTGGACTGGATGGTCATGTTCCGCTAGCCTGGGCTCCTCCAACCTGGG
>JABMPO010000250.1 GCA_013203015.1 Fidelibacterota bacterium | reverse complement strand
TAAGGAAGAAAACCTGCCACCACAATTGTTCCAGGTATATGGCGAATGGAAGCAGGGGTTACAGGAATTAAAAACGAAATATGGTTCAATTGTCAGTACTGAAGACCTGCAAAAATGAATTTTGTTGGTTGATCTGACAACTATATTTTCAAAATGATATAAGATTTAGTGGCTTCCATTTTTCTCAGGAAGCCATTAAATTACCATGATATATAACTGGCATTCCAGCTTGCTTTTTCATTCTGTGCCAAATAAGTTCGTGACAACCAAAACTTATTCATTGTGTCGAACCTAATGTGATCAAAATCTGAAATTGAAAGAAGAAATCAGACAATTGATAAAAAAGGCCCAATCCGGTGATACCGGAGCCTTCCATGATTTGGTTAAACTACATGATGAACGAGTAATGATACTAGCCTACCAACTAACGCACAATGAGCAGGATGCCGAAGACCTCTATCAAGAAGTCTTTATCAAAGCCTACAAAAACATCCATAATTTTCGTTTTGAGAGTCAGTTTTATACCTGGTTATATCGTATTACCGTAAATACATCCTATAATTTTAAACGCAAACAAGCCCGATTAAAATTATACGAATCTGAAAATGAAGATAGCTCGGGTTATCTGGACTGGATCGTTGATTCTAGCAATAATAATAAATCAAGTAAAGAAATTATGAATGCTGTTAAATCAGCAATGACAATATTACCGCAAAAACAACGTACAGTATTTATACTCAAACATCTGGAAAATTTGAAAATCAAAGATATTGCAAAAATTATTGATATTTCCGAAGGAACGGTAAAACGATATCTTTTCCGTGCCATGGAAAAATTACGAGTTGAATTAAAGGAGTATCGCTATGCCTGATACTTTAAATAAAGAACAGCGGGACCAGGCAGCATTATATGCCCTGGATGCTTTATCCAATCCCGAGCGTAAGCAGTTCGAACAATTACTGGAATCAAATCCTGATTTACAAACTGAAGTAGAAGAAATTTCCGCCATTTTAACAACGACCAGTACCGCTTGCGAAGTCAAAATTCCCGAGCACATTTTAGCGGGACAACGGAATCTACTGCGGGGTAAAATCGACCAACTTGAAGCTGATGCGGCAAAAAAATCATCGTTAACAAGCAAGCTATCAGATATCTGGTACAATGTGAACGAACGTTTATTTATCCCACGACAACCAGTTTGGGCGGTAGCCACGTATGTCATGTTTGCATTTCTGATTGGGCGCCTGGTTTTTCCAACAGTAAGTACGTTGCCAGTAGCAAATATTGCCGCAGATGAATTAAATGTGATGCAATTACTTGAAAGCGGTACTTTGTCCAGTAAGGACATTGATATATACCAGAATAATGCAAAGTCCGTAGGTTTTAATCTACAGGCCCGTAACGATTATAGCGTGGAAGGTGACCTAGATGATAAATCGGTTCGCCAGATTCTTTACTACATGCTTAAAAATGATAATAATCCCGGTAAGCGATTAAAAGCGGTTAATCTGATCTCGGAATCACAACCGGTTGAAGAAGGTCGTGTTGTGCTGATCTCTTCTTTGCTAACTGACCCTAATCCAGGAGTCAGGTTGCGGGCGGCTAAATCATTAAATTCATACAAATCAGATAAAACCCTGCGTGAGGCCTGCATCAAAGTTCTCTTCGAGGATGAAAATGAAGCAGTCCGCATGGCAGCTCTGGGGATTTTATCAAACAATCCCACCGAAGATATTGTACCAGCTTTGCAGATAGTTACTCGAATGGATAAAAACGAATTTATCCGCGATCAGGCTCGCCACATCACCGATACTTTCAAAGGTCAAATAGCAGTTGAACGAATTGAGGATGAATGATGAATAAATTGCTGCCAGTTTTGATCCTATCCCAACTTGTTATTGGACAGGAAATTCTGCAACATTTTGATTTGGATAAACGAAACCATTATATTGGAACCACCACCTATGAATTTGAAGTTGACGACAGTCATACCGATTCCTGGACGTTGAATATAGAGGCAATAAAAGGGGATATCTCATTCAGTGGTGAACCTGGTAATATAATTCAGATAACCGAAGAAGTATCGATCTGGGCATCCTCGGGAATGAAAGCGAAATCAATATTTGATGATTATCATGCTAAAGTTATTCAACTGAAAGACGTCCGTATTGTTAAAATAACCGGTGTCGGTGAGTGGCCGGAACGCAGCGCTTTCGATTATTCAATTATCGTTCCAATCAGCACCAATATTAGCGTTAAAACTGCTGGCGGCGATATCTATGCCAACCGGATTACCGGGGAAATAAGTATGACTACCATGGGCGGCGATATTGAAGGTATGCATTTAATTGGAAAAACCTATGCCCGAACATCTGGCGGTGATATCGAAATTGATCATTCGGAAGGCATCCTGGCCCTGAAAACATCCGGTGGCGATATTATTGTCCAACAAATTGCCGGTGAGGTGGGAGCCAATACTTCCGGTGGTGATATCGAAGTCGAATCGGTACAAGGGAATGTATTCGTGCAAACCAGCGGTGGTGATCTCAGTTTTGAGGACATCGTTGGCAGTAAGCTGGTTGGATCCACTTCCGGTGGCAGCATCGACGCTCGCCGAATCCAGGCCGATATGGACATCCAGACCAGCGGCGGTGATATTGATATTCAGGATTTAGCTGGCTCAATTAAAGCCGAGACTTCCGGTGGCGATATTGAAGTTGATGAGATATTGGGTAATGCAAATCTTATTACCAATGGCGGCGATGTTGATGTGGATCAACTGCACGGTTCCATCCGTGCTAAAACCAGCGCAGGAAACGTCGAAATTATTAAAATTTGGAATAAAAAAATCGACAATCATGATATTCACGTTATTAACGAATATGGTTCAATTTCTATCAGTTTGCCCGCTGATTTTCCATCACAGATTGATGCTGTTGTAGAAAATGAAATTTCGTCGAACGTAATTGACAGTGATTTTCCAATCAAAATTGAAAAGCGATTTGATGAAGTCAAGGGCGAAACCGTGATCGGGGAAGGCACATATAAAGTCAAACTACGCACCAGTCATGGAACAATTACTATTGAAAAAGGGACTGAATAATGGCCGTTAAAATAATTATTTTCACAATGCTATTAGGCGTTTTGCCATTAATGGCCCAGAATTCTAATACTGAGATAGATCAAGAAAAAAGACCTGTTCAGGTTGAAGAAACAAAATTCTTCGGCGACTATATTATTGATAAAAATGATATCAATTATGATAAGGTCCGCATCATTGGTGGAGATCTTACAGTTTATGGTCGAATAGAAGGTCAGTTTACTGTCATCGGCGGAGACATTTATATTAAAACGGGTGCAATTATTAATGGTCGAATCGTAGCCATTGGTGGAACGGTGCACAAAGAAGATGGCGCAGAAATTAACGGTAAAATCATAGAGACCAATATTTCAAAAGGGCTATCCTATAAAGAAACTAATTATGAATCGAACGGCCTGAAAGGTAAGACTGATTTTGAGTTGAAAGAGCGTTCGTGGTATTCGCGAAGAAGTTGGATACATCCGAAAACCAACTGGTTTATTTATAACCGAAACGAAGGCTTGGTAATAACACCATTTAATTTCAAATGGGATCGGCGCTCTCTCTCCAACTTGCGTCTGAACCTTTCGGCCGGCTGGCGTTTCAGTCAGGACACTTATACTGGCCGAATTACACTTGAAACGTATTTGTTGAACCGTCGGGTAATTCTTTTTGGCAGCGGATTCAGGCAAAGCCAAACTGATGATTTCTATCGATTGCCGGAGCTGGAAAATTCGCTGGCCGGAATTTTGGGACGGCAAGACTTTTATGATCGCTGGGATGAAACCGGGTTCGAAGGCGGACTGGGATTAGATCTGAACTGGATCAGGATTAAGGCTACTTATGTTTCCGGAACCCAAGACTCGATTCCGGTAGATAATGCTCTATGGACTGTTTTCAATGATAATCGACTATTACGACCCAACCTTCCAATCCTGGCTGGCGAATTCGAGAGTGCACGAGTCACCTTTGCATTTAAACCGCGTAATTTTGACCCATACAATTCCGGGATAGCACTTTATGCTACCGGTGAACAAATTTTATTCACGGACGCTTATGACAAATTCCAGCGTTTTATGGGAATGGCAATCTGTGGATTGGAAATTACCCGTGGAGTAGTAATTCGCACTCGCGTTATGGCTGGGACAAGTACTGGAACCCTGCCGGAGTTTCGTCATTTTGGAGTCGGTGGGCTGGGATCGATTGCGGCCTATCCGTATAAGCTCCAAACTGGTGACCAATTTGCGCAAATCAATGGTGAATTTGTATTTGCTCCTGATTTTCTTGACAACGATTGGACCATTATTATCTTTGGCGATGCCGGAAATGCCTGGATGCGCGATCAATACGATCTAACCGATATCGACTCCATAATAGAAAATGGAAAATCTTCGGTCGGAATCGGTCTTGGCTCTGCGGATTCTGATGATACAAACTGGCGAATAAATATTGCCAGACCGCTGGATGGTACTGATTACTGGGAATCCACAATTAGGATTAATTTTAACTTCTGAGAAAAAAATGAGAAAATTGCTCCTGCTAAACTTGGTGTTAATCAGTTTCGGGTTCAGCCAGATTCTGACAATTCGCCCCAGCCTTCCGATCATTAAATTTTTTAAAAACCATGATGAGCACTCGTCCGGTAAAACAGAGGAAGGTGAATATATCACCGAGAATTATTCCTATAATGTTACCGATGTGGACTACCTGGAGGTCAAATTCGATTATTCACTGGGATCGCTTGATATCGAAGCCGGCAAAAAAAATATGATTACAGGCACAATCAAATATAATGCAGAGGATTTTACCCCAGTTGTCAATTATGAAAACTACGGTTCCAAAGGTGTTTTTACAGCAAAACTCAAGTCTGAGCATGCCCGAGATGAGGATGATAATAGTCACATCCATAGCCGTAGCAGCAGCAGAAGTCGCTCAAGTGAAAGCGCGGACGAAGAAGATGATGGTATC
>JABMPO010000249.1 GCA_013203015.1 Fidelibacterota bacterium | reverse complement strand
TTATAACATTGTCTGATTTGCTGGCACTAACATTAAAGATCGCTATTCTTTTATCAGGTGCCCATTTGTGTTTAGAGGTGGTAATAATTTGATTTATTTCATTCATATTATTTATTTCTTGTGCTTTCTGACAGGATCCCAATACTAGTAGGGCTGTCATCAATATAATGATTTTGAGATGCATTTAGTTGTCCATTTAGATGGCCAATTTTAGGATTATTGACAATCATGGTACAGTAAAAAAATTGTTTAATAAGTGATCACATAATTCAATGATATCGTATTTGGATCAGCAGTATTTTGTCTTGATAGTAATATCAGTATTGGGGTAGTTTAAACCGCAAATTAGGGAATAGAGGATAAATTTTCTAAAAGTACATAAAAGTAAACTGATAGATCAAATTATTTATGATACCAGAGCCAGACTAGTATTTTAAAATAATGGACTATCGTTTGGTTTGTTTTTATTAGTTATTTTCAAATAACAATAATGGAGGTATAAGAATGAGAAAAACGATAATTGTAGTTTTTTCTCTTATGTTGTTTGCTGGTATTTTATTTAGCCAGGAGACAGTCGCAACAGGTTGGTCAAAAACATTGGAATTAACAACACATGCAACGTCACCTTATAATCCTGATGTGTTAGTTACCGATGAAGTTTCGGCCGGTTGGGATTTTGATCAGGATGGGAATCTGGAATTCCTGGTAATGACTGATCATTCCAATCCCAATGGTGGTGGTGATGAATATATTACCGGTGCTTCACTCTATCTGTACGAAGCAAATGCTTCCGGTGGATTTGATCTAGCATGGACCTGGTATGACACAACCATGATAACCGGTGGCGCCAGTTTCCCAGCTTTTGCTGTTGGTGATCTTGACGGCGATGGGAATGAAGAAATTCTGTTAGGCGTACCCTTTGGTACTGATAACCCACCCGATGGATCCAATCCTTCCAGATTCTTCGTTTTTGAAGGTCCGACTCTGCCCGCCGACCCAACCGCAGTCTGGAATTTCGGTGTATCGGTTGGCTCCAACACCAGACCATCCGGTATGGCCGTTGGTGATATCGATGGTGATGGTGCAGAAGAAGTTGCTGTTAGCTTCCGTGCCTTCAGCGATGCGGTAACTAATGATGCTGTCATGATCTTCTCACTCAGTGGTGCCTTTGCCGGTGCTTTTACACAGTGGACGGAAGAATTGATAGATACTACCAGCAATTTCGGAAGTACTTACGCTGCTACGATAAGTGATGTGGACGGCGATGGCATGCTGGAAGCTTTCATTCCGTCATACAGTTATGATACTGGTCACTTCTGGGAAGGAACTGGAACAGCCAATACCTATAATATGTACACAATTGGTAGTAGTCCAAACTGGCTTGGTGGATTGCATGCTGTAGGCGCTTTTAATGCTGATGCCGACGCCGCTACCGAAGTGTTCGTTGGTAATGGTCAGGGTAATTTCGTAGTTATCGATGGTGTTACTGATCTGGCAACTGCTGACAGTAGTGATGTCTATGCCTTGCATAATCAGGGTACTGGCTACCGTGGTATGGCCGTTGGTGACTTTGATGGTGATGGAAATACTGATGTTTTCTCAGGCGGTAATTACAATTCCAATTCAATCCGTTATGAGCACGTCGGTGCTCGTGGAATCACTGATTCAGCCAGTTGGAATGCCTTTGAGATCTATCAGCAGGATACCTCTGGGAGCATGCGTGTCTATTCTGTTGCCTTCGGTGGTGCTGCCAATAATGGCGGAACAACGTCCGATATAAATGGTGATGGCTTTGGCGACTTGTTCATTGGTTTTGAAGATGGTGACTCAACTGCCACAAGCTATCTTGTTGTCTTATCTTGGGACGGCACAACCGCTATTGATAATAATTGGGGTGCGTCAATTCTGAACACTTACAAGCTTGCTCAGAATTATCCAAATCCTTTCAACCCGACGACAGCTATCACTTTCAATTTAACCAAAGCTGGTTTAGTGAAATTGAATGTATATGATCTTACCGGAAAACTGGTAATCAATCTGACTAATGATTATCATTCTAGCGGTGATCATTCGATCTCTTGGAATGGATTAGATGCATCAGGGCAGACCGTAGCTAGTGGTACCTATCTATACCGTATGGAAGTAAATGGTACTACTCTGACCCGCCAGATGACATTACTGAAGTAATGATCGTCAATTTTTGATAAGTGTTATCGGTGGATTTCTGTAACAAGGAATCCACCGTTTTTATTAATCAGCCAAGTAGGTTTATTATGAGAAAATACCGCTTCCTCATCAGCCTGATTTCAATTTTATTAACCACCGGTTTATTTGCCGGTACAACCGGGAAAATCCGAGGTATCATTACCAGTGATAGCGGCCAACCATTACCAGGTGCTAATATACTGGTGGATGAATTGAGTATCGGAGCCGCTTCTGCCGATGATGGCAGTTATTTCATTCTCAATGTACCTCCTGGTAAGTATACCGTATCAGTCCATGTGATTGGTTACAAGATTCAAAAAGTACGTGATGTAAATGTAAGTAGCGACTTAACAACAACTCTAGACGCTCAATTGGAAGTGACCGTTTTAGAGTCTGGGGAGGAAGTAACCGTTTATTCCCGACAACGGATGATTCAAAGGGATGCTACAGCCAGTGCTGCCATCATTTCCAGTGATGTGATCGAGGATTCACCAATTGAGACCTTTCAGGCAATTGTCCAGACCAAGGCTGGTGTTTCAGTTGATGCTGACGGAAACTTGCATTTTCGCGGTGGCCGTGCTGATGAAATAACCTACTTGATCGATGGAATCCCCAATGTAAATGCCTACCACAGTGAAGTTGGAATTGATATAGCTACCAATGCCATTCAGGAACTTTCGGTCATTACGGGTGCCTTCAGTGCCGAATATGGGCAAGCCATGTCAGGTATCGTCAATATTGTGACTAAAGATCCTGGTAGAAAATTCAATGGATCATTTTCTTTTATGGCCGGTGATATTTGGACCGATTACGATATCGATCTAAATCCCATGATTCAAGATGAAGTACAAGCAATCGATTTTTCTAATTCCACTGAGATTGAAGCTACCATTTCAGGACCCATTCCGATCCTGCCGAACCTGCGTTTTTTTGCTTCGATGCGTACTGAAAAGAAAAACGGATATTTCTATGGCGTCGACCAATATCTTACCAGCAGGGTAATGAAAGATACCAGTGATTGGGAGGTATTTTCGATGAATCCCTCCGATAAAATCAACCTCCAGGCTAAATTACTATATTACCTGGGTAAAAATATAAAGTTACACTATAATATTCTCTCTGAAGACTATCAGTGGCAGACTTATTACCACACACGGAAATGGACTGATGCAGGGCGTTATACGCACTATAAGGATGCTATGAGTCATTTCTTGAAGATGACACATCAATTAAATTATAGGACTTTTTATTCACTTGGTTTTTCAAAATCTTCAAATAACTATGAATTTTATGCTTATAAGGATCCGCTCGATGAGCGCTATTTATGGGAGGGCTATTATCGTGCCGATGTCAATTATGAGTTTTATAATGGCGGAACCCGCAATTCCCGTGAAGATCGGCAGGTAAGTACAAACTTGCTTAATGGACAATTGACCAGTCAGATAGGACAAAACCACGAATTAAAAACCGGTTTTGAAGTGCGACTGCATGAAATTTATTTACATACGATGGTAGTGTTTGCCGATCGTCGTGATGAACCATTTGAGGATACTAACAATAATTCTGTATATGATCTAGACGAGGAATTTATTGACTTGGATGGGAACGGGGAATGGACCGAAGCCAAAGATGATAACAACAGTACCATCATCGGTGATGTCATAATACCTGAAGAAGGAGCCTATAACAGCTCTTATCGGCACAAGCCGCAGGAATTCTCCGCTTATATCCAGGATAAAATTGAATTGCAGGATATGGTTTTAAATCTTGGTATCCGCTGGGATTATTATGAACCGGATGGCAATGTAGCCCAAGATTGGACTAATCCCGACCCAAGTATGGTAGAAGCTGCTTCTGCCAAATCACAAATCAGTCCCCGTTTCTCAATTGCCTATCCCATCACGGATCGTGGCAAATTATTTTTCTCATACGGACATTTTTTCCAAATGCCGCCCTATTTCAGACTCTATCATAATCCCGATTTCGATGTTCTGCCCGGTGTAATTAAAAGCGATATCGGTAATGCTGATTTAAAGCCGCAGAAAACGGTTAGTTATGAAGTCGGTTTTGAACAGGAGATCAGCAATACTTCGGCAATATATGCCAAATTATTTTACCGGGATATGCGCAATCTGCTGGGACAACGGGTTTACATTCTTCCTGGGGGTTCTGATTCTTACGCCTTATTCATCAATCGGGACTGGGGTAATGTAAAAGGCGTTACCCTGTCTTTTGATCAGCGTTTTGCCAAGATTGTATCAGGATCAGTAGACTATACCTATGAGGTCGCGGTCGGAAACGAATCGGATCCTACCAGCACACGGCTTGATTTCCGATTGAATATTGATCCCCATAAAAAAGTAGTACCCCTGGATTGGAACCAGACGCACGCTTTTCGTTTTGTTTTTAATCTGGGAATTCCGGGCAACTGGCGTATCAGCACGATTGGAAGGATTGAAAGTGGTTATCCCTACACACCGGCTGATATAAACGCAATTATCAGGGTGGCGCAAGAGAATTCTGGCAAGAAGCCGACCCAGATGAATATCGATGTCAATGCCTATAAGAACCTGGAAATTGCCAACATGAATTACCGGATATTCGTGAAAGTATACAATCTGCTCGATCGTCGAAATGAGAATTTGGTGCATGACAGTTCCGGACGTGCCGGCTATTCGCTGGGACGTTATGGGGATGAGGCGTCGGCAGAGTGGATCAATCGACCACATTATTTCTCCAAGCCACGGGAAGTATTTTTTGGCATTGAAGTTGATTTTTAGGGGTTGACGACTATGAAAAAATTAGATTATCTAAATAGAATTTTTCTAAGCCTGGTGTTATTAACGATTCTTAGCGCCAGAATACCTGTAACAACTAAAATCGAACGACCAGAAGGTCCTATGAAAACATGGTCAAAACAGGATTTTAATGCCTATTGGTCGGCCTGGGACAACCAGCGCCGGCTGTCGAAAATTCTGAACCATGAAGAACGCAAGTTCGGACTGCATGATGGTAATAAAATCCGCACCTTATTTTATAATTATGGTTCCATCGGGCGACCCAATACGGAACCTTCGCTGGAGTGGCCGGCATTCTCCAATAATGGCTACGCCTATGAATTTGGTGTGATGGTTGGTGCGCAGGTCGTAGACATAGATGGTGATACAATTGAAATTTTCTCCGATGGCATGCTGGATGGTGGCGATTCTGATCCCATGGGGGGCTCCAACTGGTGGGGCTGGGAGCCCTTGCCCGGTTATGCGGCCGATGGCCAGGAATATATTGCAATTTCCAGTGCTGAGGATACCTGGGGTGATTTATTCCCTACGGACGATGATGGATTAACCCAGTGGCCGGGACAGTATGGTGCCGGCACTGTAATCGCAGATTTTGAGAGTTATTACGTAATGGATGATCGCTGGAATTGGGAATTTCAATATTATCCATTTATCAATGATTCTACCAGACGCGGTCTGGGAGTAGAAGTTGAAGCCCGCGGTTATCAATATGCAGCCTCAGTTGCTGAGGATATTATCTTTTTTCTGTATAAGGTAACCAATGTCAGCGATAAACGTTTGGAGAACGTTGTGCTGGGAATGATCGGTGATCCCCATATCGGTGGTGCCGGTGACTTTGCGGATGATTATGCCGGCTTTATCGATAATGACCGTTGGGATGATTATTCTCAAGAATACCAGGAAGTAAGTGGAATGGTATATTGTTGGGATAAAGCAGGCACCAGCAATGATTATGGTGTAGACTGGAGTGAGCTGGGTTGGCTCGGCTATAAATTTCTGGAAAGCCCATCACTGTCTAATGACGGGGAAGATAACGATAAAGATGGAATCGAAGATGAAAGTCAACTGGACGGGGAGGATAACGATGGCGACTGGGACCTGACCGATGAGTTGGCTGCGGCAGACACAGCAGAAGCCCGGAATTACTATGATCCAGTCATGTGGGATGGCATTGACAATGATAATGACGGTCGCATCGACGACTGGGGCGATCTGGATGGGAAGAGTGACGATCTGAACGGGAATGGTACCCCTGATGTTGGTGAACCGGATTTTGAGGAATTAGATGTTGATGAATCGGATATGATCGGTCTGACCAGTTTCTGGGCTCCCATCTATGAGACTGAAGAAGCCAATGAAGATGATATGATGTGGCTGCGAATGACCCCGGGGACCTATGCTACCGGGACTGCAATTGAGCAGGATGCGGATAATGTATTCATTTTTGGATCGGGTTACTTTGCTCTCAATCCGGGTGAATCACAAAAATTCTCCATTGCCGTGATCATGGGGCAGGGTAAGGAAGACATGCTGGAAAATGCCAAAGTCGCTGACTGGATCTACCGTTTAAATTTCCAATTCACCAAGCCGCCTGATAAACCGATTGTCGTTGCCGTACCCGGTGACCGTCGCGTGACGCTCCATTGGGATGACACAGCTGAAAAATCAGTTGATCCGGTGGCCGGTCAAGACTTTGAGGGTTATAAAATTTACCGCAGCCTGGTGAAAGGTGAGTGGGGTAAACCGATCACCAATAACCAGGGCATTGGAATTGGCTATAAGCCCATAGCCCAATTTGACTATATTGATGAGATTTCCGGACCGCACCCCATACCCTCGGCTGAGGGTTACCATATGGATATGGGTGATGAAACCGGACTGGTGCGGACTTTTACTGATACCAATCTGGTCAATGGCTTGACCTATTATTACGCCGTAACTGCCTACGACCAGGGCAGCATCAGCGGTAACCTCACACCCCTTGAATGTGCCAAGAATATTGGCGATGTAAACGTCATAACCGCGACCCCTAACGCTCCTGTTTCTGGGTATGAATCAGCCAGCTTTGAAGTTGATCATTATGAGGGCTTTGGAATGGGAACATTTGCTGTCAATCTGATCGATCCGATCAGTGCTGATCCGAATACGGTATATGATATATCAATTACCAAGAGTGGTAACAATAAATTGATCAATATTCTTGAAATTGTTAATACGGACTCAACCAGTATTTGGGAAAATATCAGTTTATCAACCCTGGCCAATACCTGGCGCCAGAATCTGGTAACGGGTCCCTACGAATTCAATATTCTGGATTTGTCTTCGATGACGTTGGACTCTGTCACATGGGAGCCGGATCTGGAACCATATTTTCATTCCGTGATAGCCTTTCCCGGTGGAGTAGCCTATCCCCGGGATCTTGAAATCAGATTCTTTGAAGATTATGCCGATACAACCATACTCGTGGGTCCCCAGCCGGTCAAGTTTCAGGTTTGGAACATTAACGATAACGAGCAGCTTGATATAATACTGTTTGATGATGGTAACAATGAACTGTCGGCGGGAGACCGGATCGTTCCCGTTGTATATGTGAATAGTGCCCCTACTGGTACCTGGGAAATAACCATCGATAGTGTCAACACCGCAGAATCGCCGGTTGGCACGGTTTTGAAGTTCTGGGTAAACAAACCATTCGTATCCTGGGATGCACCTGATCGTTACCGGGTATCATTTACCCCCGCCACGGTTAATCAAAATCTCGTGGCTGATGCAATGGACCGGATTGCTGTAGTACCTAATCCCTATGTGGCTTCATCCAATTTCGAGACACCACCGCCGCAGGTATTTACCTATGGGCGTGGCGAGCGTCGTGTCGATTTCATCCATCTGCCCCAAGTGTGCACGATTCGCATTTATACTCTTGTTGGTGAGCATGTGGTGACGATCGAACATGCGGGTACCCTCTATGATGGAACCGAATCCTGGAACCTGCTAAGCAAGGATGGTCATGATATTGCGCCGGGGATTTATATTTACCATGTGGAGACTCCCGATGGCGAGGAAAAACTTGGCAGATTGGCGGTGATCAAATGAAGCTGGCTAAATTAACTAAACAAACATTTCTATTTGGTCTTCAATTAATTATTGTCAGTGGATTGCTTGGACAAGGAGCCACTAAAGTTGCTTCATCAGCCGGACAATTCCTTAAAATCGGTGTTGGCTCATCTGCCGCCGCCATGGGGGGTGCCTATACTTCCGTAGCCAGTGATGCTTCATCCATTTACTGGAATCCTGCCGGTCTGGCTAAAATCGAATACAATCAGGTAATGTTTACTCATATCGACTGGTTGGTAGACATATCGTACGATTATATTGCATTGGGTGTGAAGCTTAATTCCTCTGCTTCCGTGGGTCTATTTGCGGCCACTTTGCAAGTACCCAAAGATGAAGTGCGCACTGTACAGGAACCGGAAGGGACCGGTGAATTCTTTGAAGCCGGGGATTTGGCTGTCGGTGTATCCTACGCCAGGAACATCTCTGACAAATTCTCAGTTGGTGTTGTGGGGAAATTTATCCAGGAGACCATCTGGTCCATGACTTCCACGGCTTTAGCTGTGGACGTCGGTACGCTGTACCGTTCCAGTTGGAATGATCTGACGATCGGTATAGTATTAAATAATTTTGGTACACCATTGAAATTGTCTGGTCGAGCCAACCTGATATATGTAGATCCGGATCCGTCCATCGAAGGTAATATTGAAACGATACGAGCGGAATTAGAAATGAATAATTGGGATTTACCGATGAACCTGACCACTTCATTGTCAGCAACACCTATCAATAATGGGCATCTGGCTCTGACCACTGCCATCGATATGGTTCATCCCAATGATAATAATGAGTATTTTAATGCCGGTGGTGAAATTGCATTTCGAAACATGCTATTCCTGCGGAGCGGTTATCAGGGATTTGGACAGGAAAATAAGGAAGGTGGATTGGCTTTTGGAGGCGGGTTGAATATTAAGATTAATAATATGACGAATCTGAAAGTGGATTATGCATTATCCGATTATGGACGGCTTAAGGATGTTCATCAATTTTCGCTAGTTATTGGGTTTTAACTCCGTTACCTTCGAAATTAGTACCGCAGCATCTGGCAAATCTTGTTAATTGAAAAGAAATTAATTCTTTCTAAAATGAAAATAGTTAATCGAGATCTGAAATGCATATATATATTCGCAGCTTAAAACTAGTTTTCCTTTTTGCTTTAATTTTTAATTTGGCAACAGCGGGCACTACCGGCAAGCTGGTTGGCAAAGTAACTGATTCCAATACCGGTGAAGCTTTGGTTGGTGTCAATGTTATCATTGATGAATCGTCCATGGGAGCGGCGACAGATAATCAGGGACAATTCTATATTCTTCAAATTCCTCCTGGTAATTATTCGGTGACAGCCTCAATGATCGGATATAATAATATGCGCGTTGTGGATGTCCGAATTCAAATTGATCTCACCACAACGGTATATTTTGAATTGAATCCGGGTGTGCTGGGAATGGAGGCGGTCACTGTGACTGCTACACGACCTCTGGTTCAACATGATCGAACTTATACGCAGGCTAATATCGGCGCCGATCAAATTGAAGACTTGCCAGTGGAAGAATTTGAGGAAATTGTCGCCCTTCAGGCGGGCGTAGTCACCAGTGCCAGCGGAACCATGCATGTCCGTGGCGGGCGAGGTTCTGAAATTGCTTACCTGGTGGACGGTGTCTCTGTTACGGATCCCTATTCGGCTGGAATGGCAATCGAAATTGAGAATAATGCGATCCAGGAATTGCAGGTAATCAGCGGTACATTCAATGCGGAATACGGCCAGGCCATGTCAGGTATTGTAAATATTGTTACCAAAGAGGGGAATTACGACCGCTATGCCGGCAAGCTCAATATCAATATGGGGGATTACCTGGCTGATGATAACAGACTTAATATAAATATAGATGATTTTTCACTTAGCAGTCTAAAAGATGTTCAATTCAACCTTAGCGGCCCTGTTCCCGGATTAGCCAAACGAGTCTCTTTTTTCGTTTCGGGCCGATATTTTTATGACGAAGGATATTATTACGGACAACAAATCTACCTGCCAAATTCCTATTCTTGGGCTGAATCAACGGCCAGTTGGGAATTAGATACACTTGGGAATGGTGACTATGTGCCGATGAACTGGTCGAAACAATTCTCGGGTCAAGCTAAGTTGAGTTTCAAACTGACTCCCAGGACTAAAATTGCTACCAATCTTACAGCCAGTAAAACAGATTATGTCAGCTATGCACATAGATTTAAATATAATCCTGATGGAAACTACAATTATTTCCGGAATAACTACAGTATTATCAGTAAACTGGAACATGCCTTCAGCCCCAGTACCTATATAACATTACGGTATTCAAATATCTATAACGATTATTCCCAATATGTTCATAAGGATGCCGAAGACTCTCTGGCATATAACGTTGACCCGGATGTTTTTGATTTCGTGCCATCGGATTATAATTTTTATGTCGGTGGAATTCGCATGGGGCATTTTTATCGTGATACCCGTGTCAATACTTACAAGCTGAATATTGTCAGCCAGATCAGTTTCCTGCATCAAATCAGCACTGGCTTGGAATTACGTAAGAGCAATCTGCATTACAAGGATTTTACGATCCGCTATAGTGAGTCGACCGATTATAAGCCAGTAATACTAGATTCCGTTCCGTCGCCCTATTATGACGAATATACCCGTACGCCCACCGAATTAAGTGGTTATCTCCAGAATAAGATCGAGTATGATGATCTAATCATCAATCTGGGTGTCAGGTACGATTATTTTGATCCCAACTGGAAGACTCTGGTCGATGAGACTGACCCGAATTACCAAAATCCGGTCAAACCGATTAACCAGTATTTTGATGAGAACGGTGACGGCCAGATATCGATCAGTGAAATGCGCACCGATAATGAAAAGACCGCTGTCGACCGACTTGCATACTGGTTTAAGGACGCGGATATCAAGCAGCAGGTGAGTCCACGTCTGGCAATTGCTTTCCCGATTACTGACCGGGGTGTTATGCATGTTTCTTACGGCCATTTTTTCCAGATGCCGGCCCTCCGCTATCTCTATGCCAATCCAGATTTCGAGGTGACCCCTGGCCTATCCACACTTATGGGTAACGCCGATCTGGAACCACAGCGAACTACGCAATATGAAGTCGGTTTTCAGCAGCAGTTAAGCAATACAGTTGGCATTGACGTAACAGGATTTTACAAGGATATCCGTAATTTGAATGGTTCGCGAGTAGTAGATAGCTTCATTGCCGGTGATCGCTATTCAATTTACGTAAACCGTGATTTTGGTAATGTCCGTGGAGTGACTTTCTCCTTGGAAAAACGTCCTTCTGGCTTTTTATCAGGTTCGTTGGATTACACTTTTTCAATTGCCGAAGGGAATGCTTCCGATCCGGCCTCGGCCTATTATGACGAACAAAGTGGTAACGAACCGGAGAAGCAGCTGGTAGCATTGGATTGGGATCAACGGCATACATTGAACGGAACGGTATCTTTTCACTTACCGATAGGTGTAAATCTGAGCTTGGTCGGACAATTTGGAACAGGTCAGCCTTATACTCCAGAATTTGCCGGTACCAGGATCGCATTTGAAAATACGGAGAATAAACCGACTCACTATAATATCGACCTGCGCAGTTATTACCAGTTCAAGTTGGGAAATCTGGATGCTACTCTGCAATTGAATTTATATAATTTGACCAATAAACGTAATGAGCGCAGTGTCTATGGTGATACGGGCCGAGCCGGGTATACACTGGTTTCCACCTATGTTCCGGAACAACAACCATTCAATACCTTGAGTGAATATTTGACCAGGCCGGATTATTACTCAGCACCTCGTCAACTTAAAATCGGATTAGCGGTAAAAATATGATTAAAGAACACCGTAATAAGGTTATTATTCTGATTGGCATTTTTTGTCTGGCGTTGGCAGCAGATAAACCGGTCAAATCAAGTTATTTCAAAAGAAAGGCAATGATGAAAGTGGCCGGTCGGGAAGACCGGAAATTTAGTATACATAACGGCAACAAGGTTTTGACCCGGTTTTATAATTATGGTGGCATTGGTGACTGGACCATCAGTGGTCGCTATGATTCAGGCATCTATCCCCAAGGCTCCGGACGGGCTTATATAGCCGAGTTTACTCCGGTGATTGCAGCCAGTGTTCCCCGTCCTAACGGACAGCGGATGCATATTGTTTCAGATGGGATGGTGTCCAACACCGGAAAAGATGTTTCTGATGCAGGAGTGCAATGGGGTTTCGATCCGCTTTCGGGATATGCCAATCCCAACCAGGAAAATATTGCCATGAGCGACAATGCGGCTACCTGGCCCGAAACCTGGCCCAATAAGCCGGCGGACTGGGATGGGTCCTGGATCGGGCAGTACGGTAAATATCCCCGTGCCGATCAGGAATCCTATTTCGTGATGGATGATTATTACAACGATGAATTCAATTTTTATCCTGATTCTACCAATGCCTTGCGCCGTGGCCTGGGCATAGAAGTAGAAGCCCGGGGTTATCAATGGGCACATGTGGCGGCGGAAGATATACTCATTTGGACTTATTTGATTACGAACAAGGGTACGACAACGTTGGATTCGGTAGTTTTTGGTATGTATGGTGATGCCGACATCGGGGATGACGGCGATCAACGCGATGATGATTCCTGGTTCGATCAGGACAATGATATTGTGTATCAGTGGGACCATGATAACTGGAGCAATGCCAAGGGCGGATTTAAACCTGCTTACTTCGGCTGGAAATTCCTGGAATCGCCTGGTAATTCAACGGACGGTATTGATAACGATGGCGATGGGATGATTGATGAAAGTCAATTCAATGGTAAAGATGATGACGGCGATTGGAATGTCGAGACCGATGATATTGGGGGTGATGGGCTTGGTCCCAAACATCAGGGGTATATTGGACCAGACGATGATGGCACGGAGGGCAATGGTTTGCCTGATCTTGGTGAACCAAATTTTGAGATCACCGATAATGATGAATCGGACCAGATCGGTCTGACCAGTTTTTATGCGGCAGTCTGGCCAAATATTACGGCTTCGGATGATGAGAAACTCTGGGATCAGATGCAGACTGGATTTTTCAGTGTCCCGGAACAGACCGTGGACATTACCTTTTTATATGGTTCAGGATATTTTCAACTGGCACCTGGTGAGCAGAAGAAGTTTGCTGTAGCCATGTTATTTGGTGAAGATCAAGCTGATATTTTACGAAATGCGGTAACGATGCAGGCGATCTATGATGCGGATTATAATTTTGCCAAACCACCTTCGAAACCGGTTTTAACGGCTGTCCCCGGAGACGGTCGCGTTACTTTGTACTGGGATGAGTCGTCAGAACTTTCCCAGGACCCGATTTATGGGTATGATTTTGAAGGATACCGGATATACCGGGCAACGGACCCAGCACTTATGGAGCCCTGGGTGATTACAGATGCCTATGGTAATAAAACTTATCGAAAAGCGTTGGCACAATTCGATCTTAAAAATGGTCTGAGCGGCCTGCATGCCGAAGAATTCAATGGTGTCCATTTTGATATGGGTTATGATACTGGCCTGCGCCATTACTGGGTTGATTCTACGGTTCAGAATGGTCAGAAATATTATTATGCCATCACATCCTATGATGCGGGCTACGCTGATGATTATTATGAAAATGAAATCAGTGTATTTAGAGATCTGCAACCATTGGTGCCTTCTGAATGCCCGATCATTGTAAAGCAAAGTGCCAGCGGTGAAGTTGAATATCTTGACGTTAATGTAGTTGAAGTCACACCAAATTCACCCTCAGCAGGTTACATCCCGGCTAATACAATCGGTCAGGGCCAGGATTTTTTCTCACATGATTCCGGGCACGGTACTGGATATTTAGAAATTGAAGTTATTGATCCTGGTAAAGTCAAGAATAACTGGACTTATACAGTGGGGTTTGATAATTCTAATACACCGTTAATTTATTCTGTTCTGGATCAGAATGTATTTACAGACACGGTCACAATTATTACCGGTTGGGGCGGTCTTTCCAGAACTAATATAGTCCCTGCATCAGTGACCATGACATCGTTGAATGGTTCACAGACTTATATGGAAGGAATTGATTTTACTGTTCAATCGGATCTGGGAATTATCAATAGTGATTCAACCGGCAACCTGAGCGAAGGACAATCATATCTGGCTTTATACCGTTATTATCCCTTACTAAACAGTGAATTGATTGCTGGTGAGGATTTAAATCCATTATTCGATGGGATATTGCTTAAAGTGAATAATCAAAATCTGTCTTTGCTGATCGATTCCAGCGGTTGGTTCGCCGGTGATTGTAATTATATTCCTGCGATCAAGGTATCGGATTTCGGTGGATCGCTGTATCCGGCGGATTATGAAATTCACTGGTTGGGCGGCGTCGATGATTCAATTAGCGTTGATGAAGTGTTTGGTGTTTCAGTACCATTTGAAATCTGGAATCTGACAGAAGACATACCAGCCCGTTTTGTGGTGATGGAACTAAACGGTGACAAACGTTGGGATCCGGAAGAGGGAATTGTGATTTTAGTCGGAGACGATGGGATGATTACAAATTATCAGGTCAATTTCGCCCAGGATACCAGTGTGGCGGTAATTGATTTTGGTGCCGGTGACATTATCCGTATTTATACATCGAAATCATTTGCGAATGATGATCGTTTCTCCTTCACAACTTCAGTAGCTTACGAGGACAAAAAACAGGCTAAGGCTGAATTAGACCGGATTGCGGTTGTACCTAATCCTTATGTAGTGGCAGCATCCTGGGAACCCCAGCATCTGTTTATATCAGGGCGCGGTACCCGTAAAATTGATTTTATTCACCTGCCCAGGGAATGTACGATAAAAATATTTACCATTTCCGGCTATCTGATCGATACGATCCAGCATGCCAGTTCCCTGGAGGATGGTTCCGAAGCCTGGGATATGTTGTCAAAAGATGGACTGGAAATATCTTATGGCATCTATATCTATCATGTTGATGCGCCTGGTATCGGGGAAAAAATTGGAAAATTCGCACTAATAAAGTGATAATATGAAATACATATTAACTAGACTAACTAAAGTTATTATCCTTTTAACAATTGCCAATGGGATGATTTTCGGACAAGCTAATAATCAAGTCAGCAAAGTTGGTACCACCGCTGCTAGTTTTCTTCAACTAGGTGTAGGAGCCAGAGCACTGGCTCTTGGTGATGCTTTTACGTCGATTGCTGATGATGTTTCATCGATTTACTGGAATCCTGCCGGAATTAGCACCATAAAAGGTACTTCTGCGGAGTTTTATTACTCACCCTGGATAGCTGATATTCGCTTTAGTTTTGCTGGTTCTGTTACTTCACTTGGTCGCTTTGGTAATCTTGCTGTTGGAATTACCAGTGTAACCATGGATGATATGCCGGTCAGGACACTTGAATATCCCGAAGGAAATGGGGAACAATTTGCCGCCAATAATCTGGCCTTTAGTCTGGGCTATGGGCGTCAACTAACCCAAAGTTTTGCTGTTGGCATGACTATTAAGCACATCCAGGAGCAAATCTGGCACATGACTGCATCAAGCCTGGCAGCCGATATTGGCGTAATCTTCCAAACTAGAAACCGCGGTATTAAAATTGGAATGAGCGTCTCTAATTTTGGATCAAAAATGAAGCTGTCCGGCCGTGATACTAAACTATCTGTTGATATTGATGAAATCAAAGCTGGGAATAATGACCGGATTGATGCCTATCTCGATACCTGGGAATGGCCGCTACCACTTTTATTCAGGTTTGGTATCAGTAAAAATGTCTTGGATACAGATTTTTCACGGCTGGTTGTGGCGGTAGACGCAATTCATCCCAACGATAATATGGAATATGTGAATATGGGAATGGAATACAGTCTTAAAGACGTGGTATTTCTGAGGATTGGTCAATCGACCGCTTTGATGGAAAATGCTGAACAAGGTTTGTCACTGGGTGCCGGAATCAAAACCAGGTTGAGTCGTAATATGCAGCTGCAAATTGATTATGTCACCCGCTCTTTCGGCGATTTAGGCTACATTTCCGGCTTCTCTTTTGCTCTGAAATTATAAACTGTATCTAGCGGATCAATATCATTTTGCGCTGAATACTTGCATCGGGAGTAATCAGGCTATATATATAAACACCGGATGCTACCGGAATCCCTTGCTGATTAGTACCGTCCCACGCTATTTCATTATTCCCACCCAATTTTCGTTCACTTACCAGGGTCCGAATATTTTTCCCGGTGATATCGAATATCTCCAATTCTACAAAACTATCAGATCGTAAAGTGTAATTTATCGTTGTGCTGGGATTAAAAGGATTGGGGTAATTTTGATTCAGCGCTACTTGATCTGGTAAGTTAATTAAATTTTCATCGATTGTTAATGGGGACATGAAATAATATAAAACCTGGTAGAGCACGGTTTGCTGGATAGTGGCTGAATGTATTGTTTCAAAGGGAAAGGCAAGATATACCAGTTTAGCAGGAATAGTACCATTACCAAAATAACCCTCGAACTGGATGGCAGCAATATCATTACTGCCTTGATATACTAAAGCAGCCCGACTGCCAGCGACTGGAGTAATAACATCGGGATAATTTTCGGAGTAAGGGGAACCGGCGCTTGTTGATCCATATTCAAAAGACATGCCGGCAAAAATGGAATTTGTTGTTCCGGTCACTGCTAAATTATCGGAATCATCAGCTATAAATTCAGCTTTCAAATAGTTTTGATAAAAAGCTTGATCAATCTGATTTCCCTGTTGAACAAGATCCCAGCCGATTTCAGATCCACTGATAAATAATCTACCACCGTTTTCTAGATATTCTATTATTGCGGTTTGCTCTGCCAGACTGAAGGTAATATCAACTGTTGATTCATCGCCCAGTATCCAAATCACACCATAATAATCATCGAGGGATATCATGCCATCAATAATCGCATCATTATCGCAGGAATTAAAATTCCAATCGTATTCTGCTAAATGTACTCCAGCATCTGCTACGAACCGGTGTTGAAGTCGAGTCCAGTTGCCACTGGTACGATCGAAACCATCGACAATTAGAATTGTCGGGCTTTGCTGACCACAATTGACAGAATAGACATCCGAAGGATACCCGGAACCGGGTGTGGTTGCTGTATCTACCGCAGTTAATCTAATAAAGGCAGGGTAGCTGATTGGGAATGACGCCTGTTGCGATTGTGTGGTCAGTTGATCTTCTGCTAAAATGGTATCCCAGGTATCATTATTCCAATTTTGGATTCGATAACCGCCCAGTGCTTCTGACTGAACAGAATCCCAAACAGCCGAAGTAAAGCCAGTGTCGTCACAGGTTATCATCTTTAATGTAGGCTGAGGCACAGACGGTATGACCTGAGTGGGGTTACCAGCAAATTCGGCCAACAGTAGGTTTGGTTCCAATTGCAGGTCAACCAGGGTTTGGATACGGTTCGGATCGGGATGAAAACCATCAGAACTGTTACCAACTTCAACTGTCAAGGCGTATATCGGTGGTTTATTTAGAGTATCACCATACATCCAGTCTACTGCTTCACCATTCATCAGGTAAACCAGTGTTTCCCAGGAATTTCCGTAACGATAATTATTGTGCATCGAAAAATGAATACCCATATTCTCGAACAGATCATTCTCGTCAGAATGGCCGTTATAATAGCCCCAGGGATAAATATAGATGCCACCATAAGCATGGTAAGTAAAGGCGGTAACGAAATTATGGGTTTCAATAAAAGTTGCGATTGTACTGATTTCCGGTTCTGAAAATGGTGCCATACCACGATAAGTTCCGCTGCTAGTATTTGGACTGGATCCGATATTATCATAACCCCACTGATAGCTGTAATTGCGATTTAAATCAACACCCCAGGTACCATCTCCGTTGTTTCTCCGGTTTTTTCGCCAATTTAAATCCACTGTTTCCACATAAACATGTCCATCGGGGTTGACCATGGGGATAATCCAAATTTGACGCTGATCTACAATATTCCTGACACGTTGGTTACTGGAATAATTCTCCAATAAATAATGGGCAAAATAAAGTGGAACTTCTACAGATATTACTTCTCGGGCATGATGATTACCCAAGTACAGTACCTCTGGTTCATCGGGTTGAAATTGATCAACGTCATCTGATATTTTCATTGCCCAGATCGTTCTACCTTCGATAGAAGATCCGATCGAATCGAGACGTGCCAGAGAGGAATAAGTATTTGAAAGCTGAATTAAATCAGCTGTCATCTCAGCAAAAGTATGGTACAGTCCCAGGGAGGAATCCCTGACCACCGTTTGGCCTTCCGGTGATTGGCTGATGGCCATTGCTCCATAATATTTTTCACGCAATTCCCGATTGCTATCGTAATATATTATAGATATGGGAAGTCCTAAAGATTGCAATAAGCCATATTCTTCGAAGTTTACCAGAAATTGCGCGCTTCCAGTCGTTCCATCAAATCCAGCCAAGTCGATCTGATATTGGCTGGTAAGTTCCAGGTAATGTTCTGACTCTTTACCCAGGTCCACCTCAACCAGCATTTTCGTATCGGTGTTAATACCCTGTGCTATTAAACAGGTAGTAATAAACAGCAGGTATAGGAATTGTTTCATAGTCCATTTTACATGCATTATATCGATAAATACACCGATAAATTAGAAAATATACTGTAATCAATGGATTAATTCGTCCTACTCAAATTATTCCTTAACTGACGAATTCCGTCAATGTAAAAAACAAACATAAAACCAGTCAAAATATGTTCATGTTAAATACCCCCTATACCGTAAATTATTTTGCCTACAATATCAGTTATTAAGCCAGAACTGTCACTCAGTTGTTCAAAAGCAGTGCTTAATTAATGAGTTTATTACTGTAGCTGATGCAGGCCAAATAGTTTTTGAACAATGAAAATTTCATTAGTGAATGTGACAGAATGATATTAATAACTTCCCACTAAATTCCTGAAGATTAATCGGATATAGGATATTCTCTTCTTGTCACAAACGCTTTTTAAACATTATAGCACTTAAGCTTGCGCAACCTTATGGAGAAATTTCCCATGGAAACCACCAGCAAGAGTATCAGTTATTTAAGTAAAATAATTATAGTGAAGATTTTACTGTCGGCTATCTGCATAGCAGGAGCAGGTAAAATAGCTGGTAAGATTATCAGCTCTGATTCGTCAATGCCATTGCCAGGAGTTAATGTAATTATCGAGGAATTATCAGTTGGCGCCGCAACTGATATGCAAGGAAATTATGTTATTTTAAATATCCCGGCTGGTGAATACACGCTGAAAATCTCAGCAATTGGTTACCAGAATTTGCGTGTAACAAACCTGCCGGTAAAAACCGGTCAAACGACACGGGAAGACTATAAACTTGATATAGAAGTGATTGAGGGGCAGGAAGTTGTCGTCGTTGCAGAGCGACGAATGGTTCAGAAAGATCTTACTGCCACACAGAAAATTACAACCTCGGAGGATATCAAAGGATTACCGGTTGAGACATTCCTGGGAGTTTTGACTACCCAGGCCGGCGTCAATATTGGTGCCGATGGGGCATTGCACATCCGAGGCGGCCGGTCTAATGAAGTGGGATATTACATTGATGGTATTTCAGTCGCCAGTCCCTTTTCAACCAATGGCCTCGCAGTAAATATTTCTAATAAGGCGCTGGAAGAAATGAAAGTCGTCAGTGGTGCTTTTAATGCGGAATATGGAAATGCCATGAGTGGGATCGTTAATATCCAGATAAAAGAGGGGGGGGATTCATATAACGGGAGCGTAACGATGCGGACCGGAGATCATTTTAGCGCCAATGATCAAATATTCATGAATATCGATGACGTCAATATTGGAACAAATAGGACGATCGATTGGTCCTTAAATGGGCCGGTTCCTTTATTGACCAAGCCAGGAAAATTGACCTTCAATTTTAGTGGTCGCTATTCGGATAGTGAAGGTTATTTTTATGGTAAGAGAGAACATTTACCTGATGACAGGGCCAATTTTCTGATAGCAAATTCCTGGGAAATTGAACTAGGTGGTGACAATAAAATTATCCCCATGTCGCCATCAAAAAGATTAAATACATTAGGCAAATTGACCTATCGTTTTTCACCAAAATTAAAAGTATCACTGCAATTTATTGATGATAAGCGAGAATGGAAAAGCTATGTTCATTCCTATAAATATAATCCGGATGGTACCTACACTTATTATCGGGATAATGCCAATTATTCGGTAAAACTGAATCAATCTTTTGGCAAAAGTTATTATACATTGAATGTTTATCGGACCAGAACAGATTATAAATATTATGTATATGAGAATCCAAATGATGAACGATATGTCTCAACTAATAATATAATCGGATCACCAGGTACAGCAGCATTTGTTTTTGGTGGCACGCAGATGGGTCATTTAGAGCAGGATGCAATATCAGATGGAGTGAAATTTGATTTCAACAGCCAGCTAAATCATCGCCATGAGATGAAACTCGGTTTTTCTACTCGAAACGATCAACTTGAATCGGATGCTTTTACTATCTTATATAATAACCAGGATTACCAAGTGCCAACTGTCCTGCCAGCCAATGAGTCGCCGTATCATAATTACTATAATGAGGAAGCAACTTTTTATTCAGCCTACATTCAGGATAAGATTGAATATCCTAATATGATAATCAATGTTGGTTTACGGACTGACTATTTCAATCCAAATACTGACTATATTGCCGAATTGTTAAGGCCTGAAATTGATTCCTTATACCAGGCAGCTACGATTAAACAGACTTATTCCCCACGATTTGGTATTTCATTCCCGATTACCGATGAAGGCATTTTACATTTTTCCTATGGTCATTTTTATCAATTACCATCCTTGGCCAATTTATACCGCACTAGTAGTTTCGGTGCTAATCTTGCCCCAACCGTTGGAAATGGTAATATGAAGCCAGAAAAAACAGTGCTCTATGAATTTGGCTTACAACAGCAGTTGACCCGCGTACTGGCCGTTGAGGGTAGCGTTTTCTATAAGGATATCCGTAACCTGCTGGCGACTCAGTCGATCAAGTATGACTCACCGTCATACGGACCTTCCTCATACGCAATTTATATGAATAAGGATTACGGAACTGTAAAAGGAATTGCTCTTAGTCTAACCAAGCGTTGGGATAATAAGACCCGTACATCTGCATTTCTTGATTATTCTTATCAGATTACTGAAGGGAATGATGTGAGCTCCGGTTCATTTTATTTTAATGCATTGACAGGTGAAGAAGAAGAGAAGCAAATCGTCCCGTTGGGTTGGGATCAAAGTCATGTATTTAATGCAACTGTTACAATCAGCGATCCCCGTAATTGGGCTGTTAGTATGATAGGTGCAATGTCGACCGGTTGGCCTTATACACCAACGATTCCAAATGCTAATTATATACCGGAAACATATAGTTCCCGCAAGCCATTTCAACGTAATGTGGATTTACGGGTCTCAAAGAATTTTAAGTTGAACAATCTCGATCTGACCTTACTCGTACAGGTTTATAATCTGTTTGATTTTTTAAATGAGCGTTATGTTTATAACGATACTGGTAATGCTGGCTATACGTTTGTCAATCGCGAATCCCAGGAAACTGAAATCTACAAATCACATTATGGTGAACCTGGTGTCCACACCTGGGAAGAATACCAAACCAGACCGCAGTATTACCGGGCACCCCGATCACTTCAACTGGGCCTGACGGTGGAATTCTAATGGTTAGCAAGGAGAAATATTCGATGAGAATTAACCAACTTTTCAAGCAATCTGGAATTCTATTATTCCTTATAGTGATCGGATTAAGCACGACCCCGGTTTCCGGACAATGGTTATTAAATAAAATGACTAACCAAGATGAAAAATATGCTGATGGTCCCCAAAAGACCTGGTCAGAAAATGAGTATGAAAATTATTATCGTTGGCGTGGAAATATTTTGAACAAGCAACTGCAAGCTACGGTAAGTGATCAGGTTTTGCGTCGACAAAAAGCAATATTAACCGGTAATAAAATATCCACGGAGATTTGGAATTTTGGGTCGATTTCATCGCCAGGGAATATCACCAGTGATATCGTATGGGAAGGACTGGGCTATGGCTATGAATTTGGTCCATTCATCTGTGCCGAAGTCGAAGTAGCTTTTGACTCCCATATCGATGCCTATCCAAAAACAGACAGCAATGGCGTAAATATAACTATTCCGGTTGTTGGAACAACATCATCCGGTGCCGTGCAGCCCTATGACCTGATCTGGGAAACCAACTATGATACAACCACCAATAGAATCCAGATTGTACTTGATAATTTTCAGGATGTGCATGGTCCTGGAATTTTTAATTTGGTTGATCCGGTAAGTGAGCAAGCTGGTGCGGCTATAACAATATCTACCCTCAGTGTCGGTGACACACTACTATTGACCGGCGGCACTGCTTCTGCATTAATGAGTGTATTATCCATACGTACTTCTAGTGATTATTTAAAATTCAATCTGACACCTATTTCCGGTAAATTAGTCGACGTGGCTGGTGGCAATATGATTCTGGAAATCCTACCCAAGGAACGATCGATTTACATGGCCCGTATTATCAGCGATGGATTGGTATCGTTGGGTGGGGAAGTATCGCCCGATCAAAAAGAATTCTGGGGCTGGCAGCCATTAGCTTACAGTGACCTGAATGTACCATACGCTGATCCTAACAGTGATTTCATACCGGTATCAACCGATATTGATCGCGATGGCGATGGCAAACCAGATAGCTGGCCGGATGGATGGTATAACACGGAAATAAAAGAGTATGTCTGGCCCGGTGCCTTACGACAGGGAGCCTCAAACTCCGATATGGAATCCTTTTTCGTTGTCGATGATCGGACCAATAGGGAATTTGAGTATTATCCTTTTGCCGATGACAGCAGTCGCCGTGGTCTAGGTTTGGAGATTGAATGCCGTTATTACCAGTGGGCCAATCCCCTGGCGGAAGATATCATCTTCTTGATTTACAAGGTTACCAATAAAAGTGATAAGGATTTGAATGATGTAATTTTCGGTATGTGGGGCGATCCGCATATTGGCGGACCCAACAACTGGGCGGATGATCTTTCGTTTTTTGATGATGAACTTAATATTGTCTATGCCTGGGACGAAGACGGGTTAAGTGATGTATCCGGCAGATCACCCGGTTATTTTGGCTATAAATTCCTGGAAAGCCCCGGGGAACCATTCGACGGCCTCGATAATGATAATGATGGCATGTTTGATGAGAGTCAGAACGATGGCATCGATAATGACGGTGACTGGAATCCTGATAAACATGATGTCGGTATCGATGGAGTGCCTAATACAGGTGATACCGGAGAAGGTGACGGCGTACCTACTAGCGGTGATCCGTTTGATATCAGGAAACCCGGCGAACCTAATTTTGAATGGACTGATTTGGATGAATCGGATATGATTGGTCTTACCGGGTTTGCAGCACCACCATTTTTAAGTCAAAATCGAATTTCTTATGATAATTATGTCTATGAAAATTTCCTGACACCTGGTGTGTTTGATACAGCGAACTCTAATACCGCCGGTGATTATGTGTTTATTTACAGCTCGGGACCAATTGACCTGCCGGCTAACGAAACAAGACGATTCTCAATTGCCCTGATCATCGGTGAGGATTATGAGGATTTGCAACTGAATGCCACTACTTCTCAGGACATCTACGAGAAGAACTATCAATTTGCCAAGCCACCGAACAAACCTAATGTGGTTGCTGTTCCCGGCGATGAGCGCGTGACCCTATACTGGGACAGTAAGGCTGAGGATTCAATAGACCCGATTTCGGAATCCAAAGATTTTGAAGGGTACGTAATCTATCGCAGTACTGACCCACAGTTTTTGGATCAGCAAACCATAACTGACTCATACGGCTCAGGATTTTTATTGGAACCATTAAAGATGGTTACGGGAGCTTCAGCAAAATTTGATCTTGATAATGAATTTAGCGGTCTGTCGTCAATTCCTTTCCCGGGACGTGGTGTTTATTATCACCTGGGGAATAATACTGGTCTGCGACACAGTTTTATTGATTCTAATAATGTCATTAACGGTCAGACGTACTACTACACTGTAGTGTCCTTCGATCATGGTTCCGACAGTTTGGAAATTCCACCCACCGAATGTTCGCGCACAGTCACAATAAATCCCGAATCCAATGAAGTTCTTCTGGATATAAATACAATCCAAATTGTACCCAGATTGCCTGCTGCCGGATTCAACGAAGGTCATGTAATTGAAAATATGATTCATCATGTTTCCGGTATAGCAACCGGTTCTGTGGAAATAGTAATATTAGATGGTCGAACCATCAAAAATGATAATTTATTTAATGTTTCTTTTCAGTCTAATCCAATCCGGTATACGGTGGAGGATTTAAGTACTATCGTTGATACGCTATTTATCCGCTTGGATCAATATGTGCGTGCGTCAAACCAAAATATTAACGATACTACATTTGCACTGAAAAGTCTCGATGGATCTACGATCTATATACGGGATGTTGATTATTCTTTGATTCCAGGCACCGGTCAGGTATTAGCCCTTTCCAGTGGTAACCTATTAGATAATACCAGATATAGGGCTGAATACCGCTATTTCCCCATATTGGAGAGTCAAAAAATCAAAGGGGAGGAAGGTAATCCAATTTTTAATGGAATGACGTTGAGCGTTAATCGTAATCTGCTCAGACTTAATACAGCAGAAACCAGGTGGACTGAACAAAGTCAAACAAACTACACCTGGAAGGTAGTGGTGGCGCCCTACAGCAGCATTTATGCAGCTGATTATGAAATCAGGTTTTTTGAATCACTGGTTGACTCCAGTAGTTTGACTGGGACCGGTCATATAAAAACTAATTTCGAAATTTGGGATGTTACACGCCCCGTATCGGTAAAAAAACGATTCATTATTCTGGAGGAAGAGACAACCAAGGATAGTCTATATAGTAACAAAGAAAAGATTATGATTTTAAGGGATGATGAAGGGTTTACAGCAACCTGGCAGATACAATTAATTGCTCCGGACTCGGGTGTAACCATACCACCTGCAGCAAATGATATTTTCCTGGTAAGAACCCAACGTCCATTTAGCGAAGAAGATGTATACCAATTTGAAACAAAAGCTTCAATTATAGACCTAGAAGTTGCAAAAAAAGACCTTGATGAAATTTCGGTAGTACCTAATCCATACGTGGTCACAAACGTAATCGAGCAACTGGACTACCAGAATCCACGTAACCGTGGACCTCATCGACTATATTTCAATCACCTGCCGCAAAAATGTACGATTAAAATCTATACGGTGACTGGAGAATTGGTTACAGTATTGGATCATGACTCACCGATGGATAATGGTATCGAATACTGGGATTTAACCACCAGGGATAATTTCCCGATTGCCTATGGAGTCTACATCTATCATGTAGATGCGGGAGTTCTGGGCGAAAAGATTGGTCGTTTAGGGGTGATAAAATGAAGGCATACAAAGAATACTCCATGGAATCTTGGAAAATACGATCGATTATTATCTTAATAATTGTTGTGATAATTACGCCCGGTCGCTCTCAAATTGATAATGATCAAACAATAATCAAAGCCGGTACTACCGCAGCTCAGTTCCTTAAGATCGGTGTTGATGCACGTAGCTCGGCCATGGGCAATGCATCCGTAGCCTTACCTGGTGATGTCAGCTCCATATTCTGGAATCCCGGTGGATTGGCAAATATTAAAGGAATCGAAACGCAATTCACTAACAGCGATTGGTTAGCCGGGATGAATTTCACTTACATCGGTATTGCCGTTAATTACCCCGGCATAGGAGTTTTAGGTTTATCGATCAATCAATTGAAATCACCGGAAGAACCAGTTCGAACAGTCAGCGACCCTGAAGGTACAGGAGCTTATTGGGATGCCAGTGATTTTGCGCTCACCCTGACGTTGGCACGTCGCCTCTCAGATAGATTCTCCCTGGGAGGAAATATTAAATTTATCCAGCAAAGAATCTGGCACTCCCGGGCTCAAACAATTGCGCTGGATCTGGGTGCATTATTTGTCACACCGTTTAATAATATTCGCTTAGGGGCTGCGATTTCCAATTACGGCGGTGACATGCAAATGGATGGCCGTGATCTCAAGATTAGCGTTGATCCTGATCCTTTTAATCAGGGAACGGTTGAATTTGTCAATGCATTGTACGAGACTGAACGTTTCCCACTGCCATTATTGTTCAGAGTGGGTTTGGCGGGAGAATTATTCCAGACTGACCTGATGCGGTTGAGTTTTGGAATTGATGCAATTCATCCCAACGATAATTTGGAAGCTGTGAATGCCGGCTTGGAGTATGCTCTCTTTGAAACGTTTTTTCTCCGAACTGGCTATGCCAATTTATTTCGGGATGACAGCGAAGAAGGCTTAGCTTTTGGTGGTGGATTGCATTATCAGTTACGAAATAGTTCAGTGGCGCTTAAGATTGATTATTCCTATACTGATTTCTCTGCCTTGGGTGGTATACCCCGTTTGTCAATTGGGGTGGCATTTTAATTATGTGAGTCAGACAGCAGTGTAGGTCCTTTTACAGTCAACTTATTCAAGTAATTAACTGCCAAATTTCACTCCGTATGAAGTGTGGAAAAGATTAATTTCAATCTATATAAAACTCAGTTTTCTTATTAAGAAAAATTGGTTAAGGTTTAAAATGATAACTATTATCCATTTTTGTAGATCCTGGCGCATCGCATTTTCGATGGTATTAATAACCGGATTAATTGTTTCTTGTAAGCTTAGTCCAACGAAAAATTATAATCAACTAATTGATCGCGGTGAATATTCTGAAGCTGAAAGGGTGATACAATTAATGCTAAAAAGTAATTACAAAACAACACCTCAAGCGGAACTTGATTTAGCATTCGAGTTGGAACGCCTGGACCGAATAAAATTGGATTTTCAAAAGACCGAAGCTGAAGTACGGGAATACGTGCTAAAATACATTCCTGATGCCAGCGAAGATGACTTCGAGCGTTGGGAAGCTGATCAAGCTTTGGAATGGCGAATGATCGACGGTAAAAAACGATACTTTAATCGGGCTGGTCGGAATTTATTTCGCATTGATGCTGGTGCTAAAAAGATCTGGCGGGAACTGCATCCCA
>JABMPO010000248.1 GCA_013203015.1 Fidelibacterota bacterium | reverse complement strand
GGGAATTTTATATTCGGATATGGTGCGTGCGATTTCTTTGTGTGATAGGACGGAAAAGTCGATTATCTCATCCGTGAACGCCATGTCATCTCACAATGGTTTGATGGCGCTCTGGACCCAGCGATATGATCGAAATCGGGCAGTTGAGAACGTCTTCAATAAACCGAATATAATTTTGCATGGCCTGAGGCAGACCCTTGAAACCAGCTTGTATCATTGAATTGATTTGGTCGGGCGTTAATTCATCCCAACCGGCAAAAGTTTTATATACAGGCTTTGCCTGTCGATATAATTCCAGGCTGGCTGGTACTTCCTCCAACCGTTTTCCACGGGCTTCATAAGCGACACAAACCGGCAATTTTTCAAACCCGGATAATATATCCAGTTTGGTAAGAGTCAGTTCGGTGAGTCCATTGACTCGTACCGCCTGGCGTAATTGAACCAGATCGAGCCAGCCCACCCGTCGCGGCCGACCGGTGGTTGTGCCGTATTCGCCGCCTTTATCACGCAGTACTTTGGCCTCGGTTTCGCCCAACTCAGTGGGAAAAGGGCTGATTCCTACCCGGCTGACGTAGGCTTTGGCAATTCCGATGATACGGTCGATTGAGCGCACCGTCAAACCGGCGCCGACGGCGATGTGCCCCGCCACCATATTACTACTGGTGGTATGTGGGTAAATTCCATGGTCAACATCCAGGCTGAGTCCCTGGGCGCCCTCAAATAAAATTTGTTTTCCGGCTTTTAGCGCCTGCCCCAATTCCAGTGAAGTGTCGGTCAGATATTCTTTCAATCGAGCGCCGTACTGGATGTAATCCTGGTAAATATCATCCATGGGTGTGTCGAATTCCACCCCTAAAACTTTATTGACTAACTCCACATTAAAGCTGTAGGATTTTTCCAATTTTTCATGGAAAATTTCCGGTTCCAGCAAGTCGATCATCCGGATGCCGTGGCGGTACATTTTATCGGCATAAACAGGGGCGATGCCACGTTTGGTGCTGCCGGCGGCCAGGGCGCCTTGATGCCCGGTCAGACCCTCATCCACAGCAATGTGATAGGGCATGATAACATGGGCCCGGTAACTGATTTTCAGTCGCGGATTAACCCCCCGTGTTTTCAGCTTATCCAATTCCTTGATCAGAGCACAGGGATCGATGACAGTGCCGTTACCGATGATGCTGATGGGACGGTCGTAAAGAACGCCGGAAGGGATCAGATGGAGTTTATAAACATCACCTTCGACGATGACAGTATGACCGGCATTGTTGCCACCGTGAAAACGAACGACATAATCGGATTGGCCGGCAAAAAAGTCTGTAATTTTCCCTTTACCTTCGTCACCCCACTGGGTTCCGACGATAATGGTGATCTGAGACTGGTTATTACCAGTTGTCATGTATTATGGAATTAGTGTTGTTGGTAGTATTGAAATCGAGAAAAATAATGCTGTAACACTCACCAAGATTAATTACCAAAGGTATAAGAAAAAAAGCAAAGATTGCGATGGAATTATTTTTTTATTACCAAGCGTTAGCTACTATTCTAATTACTCAATGCTGATTACTTTTTCTTAATCGGTTGCCGAATTACCGTTTTCAATTTCTCCGGAGCGGTTCGCCGTGGATCACCCAGGTATATTTCATGATGCTTTGCTTGTAATTCATAGCTTTCTGATTTAATATAATTATGCAAACGTTCGATTGTCGGCGCTTCAGCGGCATAGGGACCGATATGCATAATCTGGGCGCAGGTTCCTTCAATCAATTGTTCAAAGCGAATCAGAGGCAAAGCAACCGGGTTTTTCTTCTGGCGGACTTGTTCACGAGTCAGGCTCACATCCGTTTCAGTGATGAAATCCGGCTGAAGAATCAAGGCCGTCCAATGCCAGGCGTCTTTATCATCCATGGTGAAGTCTGACAGGTTGGGTGTCCACCACAGACCTTCCAGCGGCATTACCGCAAAATCCTTACTCGGATCAGCTTTTTTTACGGCAAATTTTATTGTGTAAGCCATTGCGTAGAGGGCTTCCAAAGCATCCTGATATTCCTGAGCCGTGTTTGGATCGCCCTGGCCATCAATCATCAGATAATTGAATGCCGGCACATCAACTATTACCGGAGCCTTAGGTGAAGGTGCATACAGATGTCGGTATATTTTCTTCAGATCGAGTTTTATCATTACCCACTCCCATTCAATTTGGCGCTATAATGATTGGTTATTAAACCTTCGCAAGGTTAACGACAAAAGCCTTTCACCCGCACAGGACTGAGCCACCATTAATATTGATCACTTCCCCGGTGATGTGGCGACTTTTTTCGCCGGCCAGAAAAACAATTGCATCAGCCACATCTTCGGCGGTTGCGACCCGCTTAAGTGGGATTTCATTGATGATCCGTTCCCGGTCGGGTCCGTGTAGGCTGTCGTAAGCCATGTCCGTATCCACCCAACCG
>JABMPO010000247.1 GCA_013203015.1 Fidelibacterota bacterium | reverse complement strand
TATCAATCGACTATAACAAAACCGTAAATTATATTAATGATTATATCCGTGTCAGGCATACAAACCAATCAAGAAAACTTATATGACTGTTGAAAACCAATTGCTGGCCATTTTTAAAGATCATCCGGAACGAGTGTTTCGAAAAAAAGAATTGAACGCATCTCTAAAGCACAATAAATTGACTCCTATTCAATTTAAATCAGCAATTAATAAATTACTTAAATCCGGTGCTGTAAAAATGGTTGGGCATGGAAAATTCCAGCTCGCTCCGGCACAACAGACTATCGAAGGTCGATTATCTGTTAACCAGCGAGGATTCGGATTCGTCATTACTGCAGATGATCAACCGGATATCTATATTGGCCGTAGACAGCAAGCTAACGCAGTGGACGGCGATACGGTACTGGTGCGAAAGTATAAGCACAGTGAAAATGAGTCAGAACGGGGTGCGGTAATCCGCGTGCTTAAGCGAGCTAATGACCGATTTGTGGGTACCATCCATTTCAAAGATCGATCATTTTGGTTGATGACTCAGCCTATAACACCTGCGCGCGGAATAAAAATTTTGAAGGATCGTTCGGTAGAATTTGAAATTGGACAATCAGTTGTTACCAAAATCAGAGACTGGGGCGGTAGTTCCAGCCCCATTATTGTTGAAGTTGTAAAGGTTATCGGGTCTGCAGGAGACGCCACCAATGATTTTGAAATTATTACCAGTCGGTATGGCTATGAGGCCGGATACCCTGAGCAGGTTCTGGCCGAAGTTGCCAATTTCTCGGATGAGAATATCGAAAATGAAATAATGCACCGGAAAGATCTGCGAAATTTAACTACGTTCACAATTGATCCGGTTAATGCCAGGGACTTTGATGACGCTTTATCGGTCGAAAGATGTGCTACTGGATTCCGTCTGGGTGTTCATATTGCTGATGTCAGTCACTTTGTCCAGTCAGGCACACCGTTGGATAGTGAAGCCTTACGACGGGCGACATCGGTCTATTTTACCGAAGGTACGGTCCATATGTTGCCGGAAAAATTATCTGCTGACCTGTGCTCACTGTTACCAGGTCAAGACCGGTTAACATTATCCGCATTAATTGACATTGATGAGAATCTGGATATTGTGAATTTTACTGTTATTCCGGCAATAATAAACAGCAACCAGCGATTTACTTACGGCGAAGTTCAGGATATCCTGGACAATAAATTGAGCCACAAGTTGGAAAAAGAATTGCGAATGCTCCTGAAATTAAGCCGCTCATTGCTGGAGCAGCGCCTGAAATGGGGTAGTCTTGATTTTGATCTTCCGGAGCCAATAATAAAATTAAATCCCAGTGGAATTCCATATTCAATTGAGCCGGAGGAAAGACTCGATAGTCATCGAATTGTTGAAGAATGCATGTTATTGGCCAATCGATTAGTAGCCCGGAACTGTCCGCGAGCAGAAAATAAGATTCGACCATTCATTTATCGAATCCATGATAAGCCGGATAAAGCCGATTTGGCACGCTTGGCAGATCTGCTGAGTGCTTTAAAAATACCGATCAATGCCGGAAGCCGTGAGCTATCTTCGATGGATTTACGGCGAATCCTGACTAGAGTTAGCGATTCTCCATTTCGGAATCTGATCGAGAATGTCGCTCTACGCGCAATGACTAAGGCCAAATATTCTACTGAGAATCGAGGTCATTATGGCCTGGGTTATAAATATTATACTCATTTTACCAGTCCAATCAGGCGTTACCCGGATTTGCAGGTACATCGTCTGATCAAGCGCTATTCCGCGGAATCTGCCCATGTTGGTGGTACTGATCAGATTGCAAATCTCAAATCTATTTCAAGTCAATCGTCTGAAGCTGAGTTGAAAGCACAACAAGCCGAGCGGGAATATATCCGGATAAAACAATTACGGTGGCTGAACGAACATATTTCGGAGCAATTTGATGGCCTGATTACCGGTGTAAACCAATTTGGATTTTTTGTAGAATTGACGGATGTGCTAGCCGAAGGACTGGTGCATATTGACACATTAAATGCCGATGATTTTATTTTTGATCCTGATAGATATTCCCTGTATAGTCGGCGATATCGGTTGGAATATCGCTTGGGAGATCGGGTGCGGATTGAAATCCGGCAAGTACAACCAGATAAAATGCAGGCAAATTTTACTTTAATCGATTAGAAAATATTTAAGTATTTATTTCTTTTCCAGTCAGAATTATCGAGTTTCCAACATTAGCAATTCAGTTAGTTTTGATTATGATTATAAACCGGGCAACGTGAAATTCTGACTCTATTACCACTATGGAATTGAAATGAAAGTTTGGTCCTACAGATTACTATCGCTATTGTTAATACTTATTGTATTCGGTTGCGATTCAAAGCGGGAAGCCATCGGCCAGGATAATAAAATTGTTATCGTTGTGCCGCGCCCTCAGATTGATGCTATAAAGAGTGCCCTGCAACCGGTTTTCCCAGATACAATGTTTGGACCGCAGCCTGAGCCGGATTACAAAATGGAATTTGTTACTACCGACGATTTTAACCGGATCAGCACCCATGTAAATGTGCTTGTGGTAGGTTTGGGGCTAGATGATTCAAATCCGGGCAATCAACTTGTGAAGCAGCTGCTGCCAGCCCGGCACTATCAGGAATCCAAGCAGGGCGGCGATGCCATATTCCTGACTTTCGATCAATATGCCAAAGATCAGATATTTATGATCATCAGCGCTAAAAATGAGAATCATCTTCGTATTGAATTGGCAAAACAAAAAAAATGGCTGAAGTCTACATTTGATGATTTGTTTACACGCAGGCAGGCGGTATTTTTATATGATCGTCTGTCTCAGGAAGATATTGAACAACATTTGTTTGAAGATTATGGTTGGGGTATCAAAGTACCCTGGGGATACACTGTAGTTAAGGATGCGCCGGACTCAAATTTCTTTTGGATGGGACGGGAACGGCCCTATCGTTGGATTTCAGTTCATTGGGAAGCTGGATTGCAAGTAAGCTCGGCCGATTCGGCAATCGTTAGTTTGAAATCCTATGGTGAAGAACTTTATGGCTATGTTAGATTTAGTGATCACAAATTAAAGGTTGAACAGGTTGACTTCAATTCATGGACAGCGTGGAAATTATCCGGGGTATGGGAGCGAATTGATGAGGCACAGGGGGGACCTTTCCGACATTATATTTTTTACGACGGGATAACTGACCGGACCTATCAGATCAACCTGACTGTATTCTTTCCGGCCAATGTAAAGATAATTGTTATGCGCCAACTGGATGTTGTGGCCAGGTCATTTTTTACTGAGTTGGCGAATAATGGGGAAGGATAATCTAAGATCGGCGAATTTTCGAAAGTAACTACCAAATATCAAACAGTTGATGATCTCAAAAATGTCATTAAGCGGAAAATCCGATCTGATTTGGTAATAAACCAAACGGAAACTTTGATCGTATCAAAATGTTATAAAATCCATATTGCCCAATAATCATGTAAATTTAAGACAAACTATGAAAACATTAATTATTTCACCGACCTATAATGAAAGCAAGAATGTTCCTATCCTGCTCGATAAACTATTCACGATCAATCCATTCTATCATGTTCTGATCATTGATGATAATTCACCGGACGGAACAGGAGATCTGGTCGAATCATTACAAAAAACCTACCCCAATCTGCATTTGGAACGTCGTCCTAAAAAAGCTGGTCTTGGTACAGCCTATTGTTTTGGCTTTAAATGGGCTATCGAACATGAGTATGATGTAATCGTTCAGATTGATGCCGATTTATCCCACGATCCCCTGGAAATACCGAAAATGATCGCCTTACTGGAAAATTACGATTACGTGGTCGGCAGCAGGTATTGTGATGGGATAAGCGTAGTACGGTGGCCATTGCGGCGTTTGGTGCTTAGCTATGGCGCTAATATTTACTCCAGAATTGTCACTGGTATGCCCATCAAAGATGGAACCGGCGGTTTCAAGGCCTGGCGACGGGAAGTACTGGCTGCTATTGATCTTGATAAAGTCAGGTCGCAAGGCTATTCTTTTCAGATCGAAATGAACTTCCGGGCCTGGATGAAGGGCTACCGTGTAATCGAACATCCAATCATTTTTATCGACCGCACAATCGGTGAATCTAAAATGAACAGGATGATAATGCTGGAAGCTATTTGGATGGTGTGGCGTTTTCGACTCTGGAAAATTCTGAGAAAAGTAAAATAACAACTTATGTCAGTGTCTACTGTATCGGTTTTAATTGTTAGCTATAATGTAAAACAGTATCTGGGGCAGGCTGTCCGCGCCCTGCAACGATCCAATTATAGTGGCAAAATTGAAATCATCATTGTCGATAATAATTCCTATGACGGAACGTCAAAATATATAACCCGTGAATTTCCTGACACCATCATGATTCCAAATTCGAAGAACCTGGGTTTTGGTAAAGCAGTCAATCAGGCTGCCGCGCAAGCTACAGGCGAATATCTGCTCATTCTGAACCCTGACACCGTGGTACAGGAAAATACGATTGCGACCTTTATGGAATACCTACAGGGGAATCCGAATGTTGGTCTGCTGGGGCCAAAGATATTAAATGCTGACGGCAGTCTGCAACTTGCTTGCAAACGTTCCTTTCCCAGCGCAGCGGTAGCGATTCCTAAATTGCTGGGTCTCAATAGAATATTTAAGCGAGCGCGCTGGGCTAATCGTTACAATTTGACTTACCTCGACCCTGATGAAATTCATCCGGTGGATGCAGTAAGCGGCTCCTGTATGTTTTTACCAACGGAGTTGTTCAGATCGTTGGCAGGATTCGACGAGCGATTTTTCATGTTTGGTGAGGATCTGGACATTTGTTACCGGGTAAAACAGGCTGGTTATGAAATTCATTATTTACCCCAAACCCAGATTATTCATTATAAAGGCGAATCGGTTAAAACCGCACCATTCGACAGCCTGAATGCATTTTATAATGCAATGATATTATTTTCAGAAAAACATTTTTCCGTAGGGCAGAGCCTGTTTGTCAAATTGGGAATTCGCTTGGGTATTGGATTCAGAAAAATAGGTGCTTTGCTGACTGGAAGAAAATCACAATTCATTTCCGTCTTCTTTGATGCACTATCAGTATTAACGGCTTTTTTGATAGCTATTCCTTTAAAATTCGGTGATTTTGAACCAATTGCAGCTAGTAAAGGATTGGTACCGCTCATCTACGTTGTTTTCTGGTTACTGGTTGCAGCGGTGTTCCAGTTATATTCCCGCTATATTTTGTCTTACTCCCGGGCGATACTGGCTTCCCTGGCAGGATTTTTATTGGCGGTAGCTTTCACTTATTTTTTCAAACAATATGCTTTCTCAAGGTTCGTAATATTGGCAGCGACTAT
>JABMPO010000246.1 GCA_013203015.1 Fidelibacterota bacterium | reverse complement strand
CTATGAAGCCGCCCATTATTACTAACGAAAAGCCCTCGAATCCGGGTATGACGATTTTCAAACCGAACCGAGACAGCCACAGCAGTACCACGGCTACCACGCCTGGCCACAGCCGGAGTGGCTTCTGCTTAATTGGGGTGTCAGATAATTTTTGTTTTCTACTTTTTAACATCGTCTACTCCTCATCCTATTTCCAATTCAGGTTCAATGCGCTTATGTAATATTGTGCCCACTTGTCGATATGTGGATATTTTCGACTAATATTAACTGTATAGCTGGAGAATATTTCCATCTATTGCTATTTCACTCTTGTTCGCATGGAAATTTTCCTGGTCCCCCCAACGTCAATACACTAAACCAATTAACGTAAACTAATTTATCCTTACACAAATCAGGAAGCAAATCACTGATGAAGATAGAAGTAAAAGGCTTGCCCCACGAAGTTTTAGCTCAGATGGGATAAAAGTAAAAGGTTTACACGCTTTGGTTTTCTATTCGTAATAGCTTAACATTATGGAAAAAGAAGTCGTTTCGAATCCGTTACCGGTTGACAGCTTAATTCGATGGAAGCCAGGGTCAGAAATATTATTATCCCGCTGGGAATTATTGGAACGGCTTTTTGAGTGACCTAAATTCCACGCTTCATCAGCACTGATGAAGATAAATTACCCGTGGGGGTTGCTAAAAATGAAAATTAAAATACTGATCAATATTAGGAGACAGGGATGGCAATTGTATTAAAGGGTTCAGAATTAACCATTGATCAATTAGTGAGTGTCGCACGCTTTGGTGAGCAGGTTGAATTGGCTCCCGCAGCCCTGGAAAGAATTAAAATCTGCCGAGCCATGTTGGAGGAAAAAGTATTAGCTCGCGAGATCATGTATGGCGTAAATACGGGGATAGGTGAATTTTCGGAAGTTATTCTGGACGATGATCAGGTCAAAGATTTTCAGAAATATCTGATTTATAACCACGCTGCTGGAATCGGCGACCCGGCTCCAATCGAATATGTCCGTGGTGCGATGGTTGGAAGAATTAATGTGCATGCCCATGGAAACTCCGGCTGCCGTCCGGTGATCACTCAAACTTTGATCGCCATGCTGAATAAAGACGTAACTCCAGTGGTTTGCCAGAAGGGGTCGGTGGGCGCCTGTGGCGATCTGGCGCCCATGTCGCAAATCGCCTTACTAATGCTGGGCGAAGGGGAAGCTTATTATCAGGGCAAGCGCTATCCGGGCCGGGAAGCTTTGGAACGCGCCGGTATTCCGGTGCCGGGATTGGAAGCTCGCGATGGACTGGCCACCATCAATGGGTCTAATCTGTTAACGGCCATGAGTGCCATCCATCTCTATGATATCAATCGCTGGTTGAAACAGGCCGAGATCGCCGCCGCCATGACCATTGAAGCTTTAATGGGAAACTTAAAACCGTACGATAAAAGATTGCATCAGATACGGGGTTTTCCCGGTGCGGTTCGTACGGCCAATGCAATAAATAAATGTGTTGCCGGCAGTGATCTCCAGACTGGAAAAATTAAGGTAAAGGTGCAGGATGCTTATTCCATGCGTTCCTCGCCCCAGGTGATTGGCGCCGCCCATGATGCTATTAAATTTGCCCGGCAGCAAGTCGAAATTGAATTGAACGGGGTGGGGGACAACCCAATATTTTTACCGGAATACAAACTTACCTTGACCGGGGCAAATTTCCAGGGTTCGCCGGTTTCACTACCCATGGATATGGTGGGCGCTGCGGTTACAATGGTCAGCGTACTTTCCGAGCGGCGTTTGAACCGCCTGACCAACCCCGCGCTGAGCGTCGGTCTGCCATCATTTTTGACCAAAGGCGCCGGCATGTTTTCCGGAATGATGCTGAGCCAATACACTGCCGATACCTTGATCGTTGAACAGCGAATTTTATCGGCGCCAGCGTCCATTCAATCGATACCGGCTGCTGCCGACCAGGAAGATTTTGTTTCCATGGGAATGAATACGGCTATCAAAAACGGTCAAATTATTGATAACGCCTATGGCGTGCTTGGAATTGAGTTTATGGCAGCCGCCCAGGCACTGGATTTCCGTGAATTCAAGCCCGGCAAAGGTTCACAAGTTGCTAAGGATGTGATCCGGAAGCATGTAGAATTTCTGGACATTGATCGCCCCTTGTATCCAGACCATACTACCATGAAAGCCGTTGTGAAGTCAGGTGAGATTCTGGAAGCGGTCGAAAAAGCAATTGGCAGCTTGGAAGAGTAGATTTGACTAAATTGGTTCGCAAGAAAAATGGCGATCCTATTTTTAATAATAGATAAAACTGGAGCTCGGTTATGAGAAACAGGCCTCCATTCAAAACCGCTCTAACATTTGACGATGTTCTGCTGGTTCCACAGGCTTCGCAGGTTTTACCGCGGGATGTTGATGTTAAAACCAATCTGACAAAAAATATTGCCTTAAATATTCCCATCCTCAGCGCTGCCATG
>JABMPO010000245.1 GCA_013203015.1 Fidelibacterota bacterium | reverse complement strand
GCCTGGTAAGCGCCCAGTTTCAGTGGCAGGACAATGGGATAGCTTTCCGCCAGGGAGTTCATATCGAGTGGCAAAGAACCGTTTCCAGTGGGCAGGACGGATCGGCAATCATTGTCTGGTCGGATGTTCGCTTTGGGATCAGGGATATATATGCCCAAAAAATTGACACTACCGGCAATTTATTGTGGGGACTTGAAGGCCTGGCAGTTACGAACTCGCCGGGGCGACAGGAGGATCCGGTAGCCATCGTAGATGGGAATGGTGGCGTTTTTATTGCATGGGTAGATTATCGCCAGGGTGATATGAGCGATATTTATATCCAGCACCTAGATACCGACGGTAACCTGCTAATGAATCCCGATGGTGTTGCTCTGTGTACGGCGGACAGCGTGCAAATCAGTATTTCCATGTGTACCGATAGCAGTGGTGGTGCTTATATCGTTTGGCAGGATAAACGGAATGGTGTTGATGAAGATATATATGGCACGCATATTGACGCTAATCACAACATTGTTGCGGCCGGTGAAGCGGTCGCCATTGCCGATGGATCGGGTGCTCAAAAAGAGAAAAGCATTGAATATGCCGGCAATAACCAGGCCTTGCTGGTTTGGAAAGACGCCTATTCTGACAATACCGATATCTTTGGTCAGCGATTAAATCCCGATATGAGCTTTCACTGGACTGAGAATCTGGCAATTGCCCAGGAAGATTATCTCGAGAGTAGGCCCCGGACTACTTTTATGCGAAATGATACCAATCTGGTGGTTTGGCAGGAAACCGATGGCAGTGATCGTGTACGGTATCAACTGGTAAATGCCGATGGTTTAGTGGCAACTGGACCACAGCTATTGACTGATGACCCCGGTGTTCAGATCGGCCCGAGGGTCAAACGTGATCACGATGGAAATATATTTGTAATGTGGAAAGATTTCCGGCATGATCCCATTGATGGCCGTTTTTATACCCAAAAAGTAAACCCTGTGGGTGAATTAGTCTGGAGTCTTGCTGGTGTTCCATTGGATGTTTCTTCCACCAAAAACGATAACGCCCGTTTTTCGGCGGATGGCAATGGGGGCATCTGGTGTGCCTGGGAAGAAGGCGTTTACCCGAATATCGATATTAATATTCAGCACGTCTCAGCCAGTGGTAATTTAATGCTTAGTGATTCTGGTACCGTAAGTTATAATCTATACGGTTATCAATTTAGTCCGATTCTGGTTTCAGATAATAATGGTGGCGTCTTCATTTTTGCCGGTGACCAGAAATCAGGCAGTATAGATTTAATTAGTCAGCGGATCGATGCATCCGGTGCATTGGTCTTCACAGCAAATGGACTAATAATTATGCCAGGTATGGATGGCGATGTGGCATTTGTGGATGGCCTGGAATTTGACGACCAATCAGCTATCCTGCTATGGGAAGACGGGCGTAGTGACAAACAAACGTACGGGATGGTAATTGATACTACCGGGCGTCATGCAGGTAATTTCAATTTGGTCAATGGGGTCGATCTGATGTCCTTTGACCTGCATTCGGAAGCTGTTATCAGTGAACCGGCTTACTTATATAATAATGGAGATTTGTTTGTTGGTAGTTATGACATTTCCGGCGGTTCGAAATCCCTGCGAATCAATAAATTGAATACCCAGTTTCAAAATCTGTGGGATTCCAACGGTATTACCGTTTACTCATCCATTGCGGATCAACTCTACGCCAACTTAGTACCGCTAAATGACGGTCTGGGTGTTATCTGGTCTGAGATCAGGAATTTTATCGATTATGATATTTATTACCAACGTTTTGATAATAGCGGCAATCCAACACTGACAGCTGAGGGTATTACACTGGCCAATGTCGCCTGGAAAAATGACTATACACAAGCAGTTATTCCTGTTGCCAATGGTGATTTTGTAATGATTTGGATGGAGGATGCCTGGCAGGCCCAGGATTTATTTGCCCAAAGATTTACTGACGACGGTAACATTGCTGCAGGCTGGCCATTTTCACCGGTTCCGATCTGTCTTGCCATGGGGGATCAGCGCAATGCATCGGCAATCGCAATTAATGATACGGATGGTATTTTTATTGTCTGGGAAGATTTACGCTCCGGGACAGTCGATCTTTATGGTCAGATTTTAGGCTGGGATGGTAATTTATCGTGGTCGGAAAACGGGCAGCCCGTCACAATTGCTGATAACGATCAAATAAATCCCGTAATCAGTTTTGACAGCGATTATAATCGCGCTTTAGTAGTCTGGGAAGATTTTCGCAGCGGTATGGACTATGATATTTATGGCCAGTTCATTGATTTCAATTCACAAGCGTTAATCGACACTAATATTGTGTTTTGTGATGAACTATTGTACCAGCAGAATCCTGCTGTAGCTAACGTATACCCCGGCACATTCCTGGTCACCTGGGAAGATGAGCGTGGGTCCGCTAATCCCGATCTGCTACTCACAGGTGGGATGGATGTGTACGGGCAGTTATATCAGATAGATCTGGGATTACGGTATGCGGCCGGTGGTTTGCCAATCATTCGGGAATTTCATGATCAACTGGACCCCCAGATTGTAAAAGTGTTTGCTGCCGGTGCTCCGGAAGATGACCGCTGGCTCATTTATTGGCGCGATCTACGTAGTTCCGGTAAGGCTGATATTGCCAGTCTGTACGGCCAGCTTATCAGAGTGACCGACGCATTGAGCACCGGTTCAGATGGCGTTATTCCAACCGAATTTAAGGTACACCCGGCCTATCCAAATCCATTTAACGGAGCGGTTACATTTGGCATCGATCTTCCCAATACTCAACCGATTACCCTTACAATATTCAATATCTTAGGTCAATCGGTTTATCAGGAAAAAATTCTGCCCCTGCGAACCGGCTATCTGGAAATTACCTGGGAAGGCCGCAACCAATTTTATGAGCCGTTGCCCAGCGGGCTGTACCTGTATTCTCTGAAAACGGGTGAGCAGCTAAGCACAGGTAAAATCACCTATCTGAAGTAAGTTTTGACTGGTAGTTTTCAGATTAGCCCATGAAAATAAAATGTACATATCTGCTGCCATTGATATCACTATTGATCGGTGGCAATTTGATGGGACAGGTACTCGATGACCGTTTTCATTCTTATACTGAAATTCAGGTGTTGCTTGACACCCTTTCCAGCAATCCGGATTATTGGGATATATTTCGTGTCGATACAATTGGCTATTCCCAGCATGACCAGTTACCGATTCTGGCAGTAAAAATCTCCGATAATGTTCAGCAAAAAGAAGATGAACCCCGGGTCTTGTTTCTTGGTCAAGTTCATGCCGAGGAAATCCTGGGTGTCGAAGCGGTTTTAAAATTTATTGATCTAATGCTTAATCCTGCTCCGGCAATGGCAATGCATATTCACACCCTCAGAACCAATATCGAAACCTGGATTGTACCTACCTATAATCCCGAGGGAATGGAAGTAGTTTTTTCCGAACTCGATGTAAGCTATCGGAAAAACAAGCATGATTTCTCTCCCGAAGGACCCTGGCCCAACGGTGTTTTTGATTATGATCCCAGCATCGGAAATGATATCGATGGTGTCGACCCCAACCGGAATTATGATTTTAACTGGATGTTTGGCGAAAACTTTGGTGAATTGGATCCCACGCCCTATGGCGCTCATTACGATTATTTCAAAGGACTGGCGCCTTTTTCCGAACCGGAGACCCGTGCTATCCGGGATTTGGCTTTGGAACAGGATTTTCTGTTATCGATTGCCTGGCACAGTTCACGTTCGGGTAATTTATCAGAGAAGGTATTTTATCCCTGGGATTGGGACGGTAAAACCGCACCGGATAATCAGGAAATTATTACGATCGGTGAAACCATGGCCGACCTGTTGATCAATGAAAGTGGACAGGGTAATTATCTGCCAGTCCCTGGCGGTTCTCGTAATGGCAAAGCCCACGATTGGTTTTATGCGGCTACCGGTTGTTTTCAGTATCTGATCGAGTGCGGAACTTCGAATATCCAGCCTGACAGCACCTTGATCGAAGATACCGTTGACCGCCTGCTGCCGGCCATGCTGTATCTCATGGATCGCTCAATCGGATATGGCACCGATGCTACCCAAATTGCTGGTCTGATCACCAGCGAATCAAGTCCTCTGGCAGACGCGCGGGTTGAAATACTGGAGTTATCTGGTAGCGTGCAGGATCCGCGGTTGACAGATGAATTCGGCCGGTTCAGACGTATCGTCCATCCTGGCACTTATACACTGGTCACTAGCAAATCCGGTTTTTTCCCGGATACAACTATTGTCACTTCAAACATAAGTAGCCTTACCGATGTAAGCATCGATTTACAAAGTTGTCCTATTTATAATGTTGGTTTTAGTATTGCTGGTACCAGCATGCCGGTGAAAGCAATATTTTCCAGTGGCGAAGTTATCGATACGGTAAATATGTCAGCGGGCACTAATTTTATTGATCTGTCTGAAGGTCAGTGGCAGACCGTTTTTAGTTCTGACGATTCCAGCCCAATTCTGGAAAATTATGATATTGCAATCGGCACTACCTATTCAGTTAATTTTTACCAGCAGCTCCTTTCCTGGCAACCCGATCTATCAGATTCCACCGAATGGATGGACCGACAGGGTCAATGGTGCTTCGTCTCTGATACACTGAAATCGCAGTCGGACTGGCTGTACCCAAATTCCAGCGCCGGTCGTGATACAAATATCCTCATTTCACCCCCCCTTAATGTCAGCAGCAGCAATCGCCTGATTGTCCGGGTGAAACATCGTTTTGAAACCGAATGGGATCAGGATTCAATCGCTGTGCGGCTAATCGATAATTCGGGAACTATACTGGCAAATTGGCAGTTGGCGGATCATGGCTGGGATAAAACTCGCACGGATTGGATTGGATCGAACTCACTGGCTGGATTTGATAGCGTGCGCGTAATGTTGCGTATGCTGGTTGATGGAACCGTTAATTATCGCGGCTGGCAGATTTTTGATCTAGAGCTGATTGCTGTTAATGATCCACTGCTGTTAACGGAAGATGATCCCGATTATAAGAGGTCGACAGTTTCAATCTCTAATCCTTACCCTAATCCATCCACTGGCATGATTGGTATCGATCTGACGGCGATCAGCGGTCCCGTGGTTATTACGGTTTTCGATCTGCTGGGCCGACAGGTCTATACTGAAAAGATTAGTCATGATCATCCTCAAACTCTAAATTGGCGTTACAATTTCCTTAATGCGGATAGACCGGGTAGTTCCGGTGTTTATTTTCTGCGCGTAAAAACTCCCCTGCAAACTACTGTTAAAAAATGCATCATACTGAAAAACTGACCAAAATACTATTCACACTCACATTCCTGAGTGGCCTGTTTGCTGGCCGTGCCAGCTTCCGCGGTTATGAAAGTTATGAAATTTCCGCTCGGCCTGTACCCCTCAGCTTCAGCCACATGATTGAAGCCACCTATGGCATTCCCCGGCTGGAAATGAATCTGGAGCGGGGAACTTATTTAATAATTTGCAAAGATGTTGCAATACCGTATTTAACAAATTATATAGACTTTGTATCATTTAAACGCTCACAAGGGTTTAAAACAGTTGTCAAGCCACTCAGCGAATTTGGTACTACTGCACCTACAATAAAAAGCAGCATAGAGCAATATTTACAGACTGACCCAATGCTTGAATATGTTTTATTAATTGGCGATGTGGATGGTTGGGGTGAGCTGCCGTCTTTTTATTATGGTGTCGAAAATGATGTGACTGATCAGCGCTACACGCATATTCTTGGGAATGATTTCTTTCCTGATTTTTATATCGGACGGTTTTCCGTTGATTCAAATATCGAACTCATCAGCATGATTAATAAAACCATCAATTATCACCGTGATCCCCTGACCCACAATGATCAATGGCTGGATAAAGCTCTGATCGTTGCCGGTAATTACAGCAATACTGTACCGATTCCGATCACGCCGGTCTGGACGTCCCGCTGGCTGCGTGATAGGTTGTTGAGTTACGGCTATTCCCAAACTGATACCGTTTATTATCCGCCCATCCAGCAGGGTGCATCCCTGATTCAGAATGCCATCAATTCCGGTGTTGGTTTAGTCAATTATCGTGGCTGGGGCGATGCCAACGGCTGGCATTATCCTGAATTTCATGTATTAGATGTTGCCGGGCTGAACAATGGTAGCATGACTCCCGTATTTACTTCATTTGTCTGCAATTCGGCCGATTTTGCCAATAGTGTGGATC
>JABMPO010000244.1 GCA_013203015.1 Fidelibacterota bacterium | reverse complement strand
TGGAATCGGAGCTATTTGGTTATGAAGCCGGCGCCTTCACTGGAGCTAACAACCGCAAGAAAGGTTTGCTTGAGCTGGCTCACGAAGGCACATTTTTTCTGGATGAAATTGGCGATATGAGTTTGGAGCTGCAGGCAAAAGTATTAAAAGTGCTTGAAGAACAGTCGTTCCGGAGGGTGGGCGGCACTAAAGAGATTAAAATTGATATTAGGATTATTAGTGCGTCATCGAAAAATTTACTGGAAAAAGTTGAAGAAGGCACCTTCCGAAGAGATCTGATCTACCGTTTAAATGTGGCTACCTGCCATTTGCCACCCCTCCGAGACCGCAGGGAGGATGTTCTCTTGCTGGCAGAACATTATCTACATATTTTCAATGCTGAATTCGGAAAAAGTATTACCAGCATTAAGTCCTCAGCAAAACAAATCTTGAGCGACAACGCCTGGATCGGCAATGTGCGCGAACTGAGAAATATAATTGAGCGAGCGGTTTTATTCGAAAAAAGCAATGAACTGACATTAGATAGTATTGGAGGTCTGTCATTCTCACCACCAGTAAATCAAGGCTCTAACGTTAAGTTCGATGTTGCGCAGATTAACATTCCGGATGAGGGTATCTCATTGGTGGATGTGGAGCGCAATATCATTGTTAAAGCTTTGAAAAAAGCTCGTGGAAACCAAACCCGGGCTGCACAGTTACTGGGTCTGACCCGCGAAACACTAAAATATCGCCTTAAAAAGCACAAGATTAGTTAATTGAAGTATCCTTTTTAATGAGTCCGAAAAATCAGCTATATACAATATAAATGTCAATGACTGCATGAAGGATAAATTAAAAGCCGCCACTAAATCCGACAGCCGGCACGAAGACCTATTACATAAAATTGGACAATATGCCTGCCTTGCCAATAATCGCCTTATTATGCACGATTTTAACAATCTGACAACATCATTGTTTTTGCAACATTCCTTGTGTGATTCGGCTCTGCAAGCCGGAGATTATCAAAAAGTGTCTGATAGATTGACTAAGATGGAGCGATTGATAAGTAAACAGGAAGTCTTTGCCAAGGCCTTACCAAAGCAAATACAAATAACCCTTGCGTCATCCCGGGGCCGAATTGATGATATCGTTGCTGATGCCCTTGAATTTATTAATACCTATCCAAGTTTAAGAAAATGCCAATTTGAACTGGATTTGGGCACCAATGATATATATTATCAGGTGGATAAATGTTTTCTACAGGTAATGATCGTAGCTCTTACCCGTCAAGCGGTGCTCAGCTTCCGTAAGCCGCGTGTTATAATCAGTTGTAAAATTGTGCCCAAATCGAATGCCGGCAACTTGCGTGTTGAGGCTCAGGATCAAGCCAACCCTGAAACCGGGTTGAAAAACGAGCTGGAGGATACCAGTGCGGACTTTATATTTGAAAATATTCCATTGCGTTCGCTGCAAAGGATTGCTCTCGAGTTGCACCCCAGTCTAAATCTGGAATTATCTGAACCAACCAGCTTGGCTTTTTCTTGTCAGCCCGATAAAGCAAAAAACCAAAATATTGGCTGATATGAACCGGGCCATATAAACCGACTTGGTTGATATACACCGTTGTGGGTTGCGGAATTTCTAATTCGAAAATTTATTTTTAATATTTTTCGTCTGAGCATAATAACTTTAGCTTAAATGTGTTGGTAGCGGAGTATTTCATAAAAAACAATAAAATAAACTAGTAGACATTAGTACCAACTTTCATTTTGGGAGTCAATTAAGTTAGTAAAGATAGTTCAAATACCCCACCGATTGTGGTGAAGAACACATTTGAGATTAATCTGGCATGGCCTTTGCACTTGGGACAGCAGGGATATTTGATTTGCGATCAATAGGAGAAACCAAATGAACAAGAAGAAGTTATTAATTACCGCTACATTGGCTGTGGCATTGTTGTTAGCTTTCAGCTTTGTAGGTTGTGAGAATAGTACGGTGACTGGTAATACGACCGGTGAACCAACCGTTGGAATTTCAGTCGACCAGATCACCTGGGTTTCCTGGAAACCGGAGGTGCTGGAGGCCATGGAAGCCAACTCGCTGAACAAAATTGGCGATGCCGGGAAAATGATCACCGTTACCGCCGGTGGCATAGTTGGCGGTAATGTTACTTTTGGTAATACGGTTTATATTCCAGAGGGTGCCGTGCCAGCTAATACCTTCATCGAAGTTGAGGTGGTTTGTGTTGATGGTCATGACCAATGTGGCTCAGGAATCGACTTTTTGCCGAATATGCAATTTTTAACTGATGTTAGAATAACCTTATCCTGGGAGT
>JABMPO010000028.1 GCA_013203015.1 Fidelibacterota bacterium | reverse complement strand
CTTAATTATAATGCTTTGGCGTGGTTGCTAAGATAACCGGCGACACCATCGGCGGTTTCAGCCATGCCGTCTTCACCTTCCTGCCAGCCTGCGGGACAAACTTCACCGTGATTCTGGTTAAAGGAAAGGGCATCAACCATTCGCAGCATTTCATCAATATTCCTACCCAGTGGTAAATCATTGATTACCGCATGCCGGACGACACCTTCTTCATCGATCAGGAACGAAGCGCGCAGGGCAACTTCACCGCCTACGGTAGTATTGAATTCACGATCATCAGTAGCAATAAATGCTTCCTCGGAATCCTTTAATACATCGTAAGCCCGGGCGATAGTTTTATCGAGGTCAGCTATAATCGGGTATTTTACATTGCCGATACCGCCTTTGTTGACAGCGGTGTCTTTCCAGGCCCAGTGACTGTATTTTGAATCCACAGAACAGCCTAAAACCTGTACTCCGCGTTTCTCAAAATCGGCCAAACGATGATCGAAAGCGATTATTTCAGTTGGGCAGACAAAAGTGAAATCCAGGGGGTAAAAGAACAGGACTACTTTTTTACCTTTATAATCGGACAACTTAATTTCCTTAAAGGAATTATCGCCCATTATTGCGGTTGCTTTAAAATCTGGTGCTGATTTTGTTACTAACATGTTTTCTCCAGTTTAGTTATCTACTTTACAATTTTCACAGCTACCGGTCAATTGAAACTGTCCCCCGGTAATTCTGTGGTTACTAATTTTGTTCAGGCTGGAAATCACTTCTTCATGGGAGTGATAAAGATCGAAAATTTGGCTGCAAATATCACAGATGAAATGTGAATGATTCTCAGTGTTGCTATCATAATGAATAACATTCTTATATCTGAAAGCCTGCAGCACTTTGGTTTCGACTAATTGATTCAGGTTACGATACACCGTTCCCAGACTAATGTTTGGTACGGTTTTACGGGCTTGCTCATAAACCCAGTCGGCCGTGGGGTGGACCGGATTTAAATTTACAATCTCTAAAATCGCAGCTCTTTGCTTACTGTAACGCATTTGATTTCCTTTTCGCATGGCCAAAATTAACTATACAACTTACTATAGTCAATAATAGTAATTATTATTGTTATCAATAAATCTATCACTTATTATTCCATTGATTAAAGAATCAGAAATCAAGCTGCAACTCGAATTTTCTTATTGTTGTAAAGAGATTATGCCTTATGTAAAATGGCAGCGCCATAATTAACATAGTAAATGATTAAATGATTTTATCAATAAATAATAGCTCCAGTACCCAGAAACTGAATCTTGAATGATGATTACTTTCTTCCCACTGATAATGCTGTCAGTTTTTGGTTATTTTATTTCATTATATTTTTATCTGGTTCACCGGCAACGTTTAACGGAAGAAGTATGGTGGATGCCAAAGATCTTGCGAATGACAGATTGCCGCTGTGATGAGATTGTTGATTCTGAATTTGGTCAGACTTTGGGTCGTTCGAATGCTTTCTGGGGTCTCTGGTATTATTCGATATTATTGATTCTTCTTACTGGTAATTGGTTTCTTAATATTCCATCGATCGGAATACTATTTATTATAGTGCTTTTGGCTTTTGCACACAGCATATATTTAGCGTGGGGCCTATATCTTTTACGGGTAATTTGCCGGCCCTGCCTGGGAGCACATGCATTGAATATGCTGATATTTATAATTCAGCTATATCGTGTTTTCCCTTTGCTGATTGATAAATAACTAAATAGGTGAGACTAATTAAATCGCGGATACTAGATTGGTCGAGAAGCTCGTCTTATACTATTTAAACGTTTCAACCGATCGGTAAACATTTTTTCAATAATCTTATCATCGTTTGATTTATACCCCCTATGGATATTTCGTACTAATCCTCCGGATGAAATATAATACATTGCAGGAAGTGAATAGACAGCAAATTTATGACGAATTGTATCCTCAGGATCAATGGTCACCTGCAATTTTAAGTCTAATGCTGCTACCCATTCGATAAAGTCCTTTTTGTTACCATTGATACCAACGATTATAATATCCATTTTGGCTTTGTCATATTTTTTTTGCAACTCATCCAATAACTGCATCAGTCGGCGACAAGTGTTGCACTTGGGTGATACAAACACCAGCAAGACCGGGTGTGGGGGGCGATCCCAGTCGGCATGTCCGACTTTTTCGCCAGTTAGGGTTTCGACGAAGAATCCCGGAGCAGGCTTGCCAATTTTTACACCATTTCTGGCATGATAAATAATTGAATTGATAAAAAAGCCAACCAATACAGACACGATTACTAATACAATGATTCCCAAGGTGCTCATGAATCACTCATTCAGCCACTTATTAATGACTTTAATTCCATTCTTCGCTGCCAGGGGTAGCAACTGTTTGATTTTCGAGCTCAAACCTACATTCATTCCCAATTCCTGAGGGGGAACACCGATTAACACGATTCTTTCTGGTAATTTGCCGTGCAGTTTAGCCACGGATAATAATTCGCTCAAACCGATTTGATGTGATGACAGCTTCCGATGAATGAATGCCGGCAGTTCATCATCAAAATATTCATAAATCTTCAATTCATATTCAATAGGAATTAAGGCGTCAAATATCAATAATCGATCAGCCGACTCAAAATACGGTAAAAGATATATCCCCTGGGTTCCACCGTCTATTATTTCCACATTAGGCGGGAAATCATGTTTATTACCGATCTCACGGACAACTTCAACTCCAAAACCTTCATCGCTGAACATGGTATTGCCAAGTCCCAGTACAATAATTTTCTCCCCTGTCTTAATTGTTAGGTTGTGGCGTGCTTCTTTAGAATTACCGGACTTAGTCGGCATATTCCGGGCATTCTTCCACCCGGTGTTTGTACCCGGTGATAATGGAAGAAGTTGTACTTGAGCGATCAACAATATCATGCCGGACAACGGCATAGATGTGCAAGATCAAGTAAACCGGAAATAACCAGGCTACCAGATGATGCATGGTATGCATCGCATGAGTACTGCCGAAAACCAGCATTACCCAGCCAAACAGCGTGTCAATGAAGCCACCTGTATTGGTTTCACCATACATTGCCAGCCCGGTCATAAGCATGAATATCGATCCGCAGAACACAAATAGAAAATGTGTCAATGCGGCAACCGGATTATGCCCGCAATAATTTGGTTCATCCTTCCTAATGAACAGATAACTGGCCAGTTGATCTTTAAATGGCTGTCCCCACCAGATTGGCTTCCAGGGTTGGAAACCGGCGAATCGGGCATAGCGATCATTTCCGAACAGCGCCCAGTACAATCTAAACAAAAAATTTGCCAGAAACACGAAGGCGGTGCCGAAATGAATGTAACGAATCCAGGCCATTTGATGATACCAGACCGCCTCTCCGATGGAGGGGCTGAATATGGGAGAGGCAATATACAGTCCAGTTGGGAACAGAATGGTTATGCAAATGGCATTTATCCAATGATAAATCCGTACCGGCAGACGCCAGACATATTGTTCTTCGTATAATCTTGCCATTGAAGCCTCCTTATACGATTTTTACCGTTGTTATTTCGTTACCATTCATATCCATTATGTGTGATGCGCAGGCTAAACACGGATCAAAGGAATGGATAGTTCGCAAAATTTCCAAAGGTTGTTCCGGATCGACCATAGGTGTTCCTTTCAGCGCTGCTTCATAGGCCCCGGAACGACCTTTAGCATCGCGTGGTGAGGCATTCCAAGTGGACGGAACAACGATTTGATAATCGGCAATTTTTCGGTCTTTAATGTGAATCCAGTGTCCTAATGCACCACGCGGAGCTTCGGTAGATCCGAATCCTTTGCAGTCATCCGGCCAACGCTCAGGATCCCACAGAGCATCATCGAAAACACGGGTATCGCCAGCTTTTATATTGGCAATCAACTGATCATAATAGTGGCGCATTAAACCGGCTGTCTGCTTACATTCGATGCCACGTGCAGCAGTTCGTCCCAAGGTTGAGAACAGGGCTGCTTTGGGTGCTTTCAACTGGTCCAGTACATAATCCACTAATCCCACAATTTCATCATTACCTTTGGCATAAGCAATCAAGACCCGTGCCAGTGGTCCTACCTCCATGGGATTGTCTTTCCAACGGGGGGTTTTCAACCAACTGTATTTTTTATCAGTATCGAGATATTTATAAGGTAGTTCCGGACCGGTATATTTCGGTTTGGTTTGACCATTAAAAGGATGCAGCTTTTTCATGCCACGGTCATATTCATACCAGGAATGAGCAATCTCTTCGGTTATATGCTTGGGGTCCTTTGGATCAATATCATCATAAACGGTGCTCAAATCCTTGTTCAGGATTGCACCACGGGGCCAAAGGTAAGAGGACGGATCATTAATATCTGTCTCGGGGAAATCACCGTAGGACAGAAAATTACCAAGTCCACCGCCGTGTAACCAGCCTTTATAGTACCCGGCAATCGCGATTAAATCAGGGATATAAACCTGATCGATGAAAGTGTTTGTATCATCAATGATCTTTTTAATCATATTCAACTGTTCAATATTGATGACATTAGAACCATCCGGATCGATAGCTGTCGCGACGCCACCAATTGTATAATTTGGGTGTGGATTCTTCCCACCGAATACAGTATGGATTTTTATGATTTCCTTTTGGAAATCCAGTGCTTCCAAGTAATGGGCAACTGCCAGCAGGTTTACTTCCGGTGGCAGCAAATAACCACTGTGGCCCCAATAGGCGTTAGAAAAAATCCCTAACTGACCGCTTTCTACGAAAGCCGTGAGACGTTTTTGCAAATCACTGAAATAACCCGGTGAGGATTTTGGCCAGGGTGATATACTCTGAGCAATGACTGAAGTTTGTTTAGGGTCGGCACTGAGGGCGCTAACCACATCAACCCAGTCCAGGGCATGCAAATGGTAAAAGTGCACCAGATGATCCTGAGTGTGCTGGGTGGCGTTCATCAAATTCCTGATGATGCGAGCATTTGGTGGTATTGTCGCACCAATTGCATCTTCAACACAACGCACTGAGGCTAAAGCATGGACGGTTGTACAAACACCGCAGATGCGTTGGGTAAAAGCCCAGGCATCTCGGGGATCGCGCCCTTTTAAAATAATCTCCAAACCACGCCACATGGTTCCACTACTGTAAGCTTCATTAATGACGTTATCATCTCCTAAAACAGCTTCTATCCGGAGATGGCCTTCAATTCGGGATATGGGGTCGACGACAATTTTTCTAGCCATGACTTAATCCTCCTTCTCGGTTGTTTCAGCTTGTGAGCGTTTGTTTTTAATAACAGTCCCGACGGCATGGGCGGCCATTCCGGCGGCAGCAGCTCCTACTGCAACCATTCCGATTTTATCGGCATTGCTGTTCGTACCAACGAATGGTATTTCGGCCAGACGGGTGTAAAAGGGACCATTATCCCAGAAATTGGGTTCCGAGCATCCAATACACGGATGACCTGATTTAATTGGATAACTGACACCTTCGTTCCAGCCAATTCCGGCACAAGAATTGAAAGTTGTCGGTCCCTTGCAACCCATTTTATACAGACACCAGCCTTTTTGCGCGCCATCGTCCGCAAAACTTTCGACAAACATACCGGCATCGAAAAAGGATCTTCGTGTACATTGATCGTGAATCCGAGTACCATAAAATGCCTTAGGTCGTTTTAAACGATCTAGTTCAGGTAATTTGCCAAATGTCAGCAAGTGGGCAATAACACCGGTCATTACTTCGGCGATGGGGGGACAACCTGGTACATTCACAATCGGTTTGTTCTTAATAATTTTATGTACCGGTTGAGCTCCGGTTGGATTTGGTCGAGCATTTTGCACACAACCAAATGAAGCACATGAACCCCAGGCGATGACTGCCATGGCATCTGCTGCGGTTTCCTTCAAAACATTAGTGAAGGAATCGCCTGCGATCATACAATAAACTCCGTTATCTTTGGTCGGTGCATTCCCTTCCACAGCGAGGATATATTTACCTTTATATTCTTTCATTATCTGCTTGCGCACCGCTTCAAGCTGATGTCCGGCAGCGGCGCTAAGAGTATCATCATAATCCAGAGAAATCATATTCAGAACAATATCAGCAGTTATGGGGTGTGCCGAGCGAATAAATGATTCGCTGCAACAGGTACATTCTAATCCATGGAGCCAGATAACCGGGATTCTGGGTTTGGTCTCCATGGCAAAAATAATTTTCGGTACCATCGCTGCGGAAAGACCAAGATAGGTTCCGATTAGACTGCAGTATTTGATGAAATCACGTCGTTCGATCCCCCTTGCGCTAATGACATCTGCGAACGTTTCATGCTTTTTCATATTGCCTTCCTTCCTTTTATTTTCTCTAACATCCGAAATTTGTTTACCTTGGTAAGTAATAGCAGTGTTTGTTATGATCCTTAATCTGGCATTTATCATTAAATGCCCCATCACACTGCAAACAAACCAAATCCAAAACCTTACTGTGGCGAATTAAATTTCCAATATATTTTTCTAACAGTTTATCAAACTCAATATGTTCTTCTTCCGAGTAATCTGCTAATACATCAATATGCAACTGGTATCGCAATTCATCATATTTATTGAGCAGACTGACACCTGTTTTTTTAATTGAAATGGTAACAGCACGCCGATCCTCGGGCTGCTGTTGGCGATTAATAAATTTGAGCTTGACCAATCGATCAACATTTTGGCTTATAGCGGCACTACTGAGATTGAATATTTCGGCCAGCGACCTGACCGACTGGGGTCCACTAATATAGAGGATTTTGAGAATTGAAAGTTGGGTTCGAGAGATTCGATCGGGGGTGATATTCTTTAATAAGTCAGGTTCAGTATTTTCCTGAATTATTTGTGACAAGAGGAGGATATTATCAGCTACTTTATTAAGAATTGATTTAATCAATAAGCTCCTTAATGATTAACCCCCTTAGTAATAAAGACTCTTAAATATAGTTTGGCAGTTGCTAGATTTCAAGGATTAATATTAGTATTCGTTCAAATACTAAAATATAAAAGGATCGTCTTATCCTCTTATATTTATAGGAATTCCCATATTTCTAATATTGAGAAATAGTTAGTAATAGTTTGCATCATCATTATAAATAATCCGAATTTCCAGGGTATTTTTGAGGGTAGAAAGGATACCAATGAGTAAGAAAAACTTATATGAAAAATATTTTGCGCGGGGAGCCGATTTTTTGGGAGTACGATACCCCATCATCTGCGGCGCCATGACTTGGGTCAG
>JABMPO010000243.1 GCA_013203015.1 Fidelibacterota bacterium | reverse complement strand
TGCCATCGGGCCAGACTAAGCCCATTCCGGGATAAATGGGGAGTGGATGTGGAATGATCCATCCCCAATTGGACCCCAGCGGATCCTGGGCTCCGATAGCGACGGCATCGCTGGGATCGCAGATACCGACTGTTCCACCCGAAGAATAAGTTGTACCAACAATTTCCATACGACCGGTGCTGTCCATATCGTAACCGCCGATCCAGCCGTTTCCATCCACAATAGTACTGGAATAGATTAGGCTATCAGACCGATAGGGATAACTTACCCTATGCAGTGATAAGGCCAATTGCTGGTCGCCGGTGCCCCATGAGGCTACCGGGACGTTAACACCCTTGATAATAAGGTCGCCGGGCATTTGATAGACTACCAGCATAGCATCACCGGGCTCTTGGATAAACTGGCTGTTCCAGCCGTAACTGGCATGGACCAATGTATCGGCTGTGTCACGCTGGAGATTATAATCTGTTTGTCGATCCACCCTATCGCCGGGTCGGATATCAGGATAAGTTATCTGGTGTTCGATATTTGATCGGCTGGGCTGTTTTTCCAGATAGCGTGATATTGGTGCGGTTTCCTGTCCCTCCACTATCATGACAGAAATCAGAATAAGCCAAAAAATGTTACGAACATAACCCATATGACGCCTCTGCTGTAGCCAGAATTGCTATAATGTACAATAAAACAACGGTAAAGAAAAGAAAATCAGGTCGTGCTGCTGAAGGGAAAACTCAGGCCATACCGCCGAAACCGGCCAGCTGGGATGTATCAATGCCAAAAGAGCGCGCGGCGGCATTCCACATCTTGGCATCCGGTGTATCATAAATAAAATCTATTTCCACCGATTGCACTAACCAGTCACCGTTTTCGATTTCACGTTCCAGTTGATTCTTACCCCAGCCGGCGTGTCCCAGCATCAACCGGAAACGGTTGGGACCCTTATTATTACGAATATCGCGAATGATTATTTTACTGCTGGTAATGGATAATTGCTCGGAAACTGGCTGGGTGTCCTCCAGTTTGTACTCGGCAGAATGCAGGACAATTCCCCGTTCCAGCATAACCGGTCCGCCAAAATAGACTTTGGGAACCGCTACCAGAAATTCATTTTCTTCGGTTTCCGGGGCAAAGATTTCCTTCAGGTCCGCTTCGCCCAGCGGCTTGTTGATCACCAGCCCCATGGCGCCTTCTTTATCATGCTCGCAGAGATAAACCACCGAGCGCCCGAAATAGGGGTCGGTCAGTTGGGGCATGGATATGAGGATATGATTTTTCAACGATGCCATACCGTAAATTATAGCGCTATTCCATTATGTCCAATAATTGATACGACTCAACCACAATTATATTGAGCCGGAAAACCGTATAAAAGGCGTACAAAACAGCAAATATTTATTTATATCCCCGTGCTGCACTGGTAAATTCTGGGATGATCCGGCCACAATCAAGCCGCCGTTGCCGCAAATTTACCTACGCAAAAATCAGGAAATATCAAGCATGACCAAACCAGCCGACCGCATAATTATCAAGGGGGCGCGTCAGCACAATCTGAAAAATATTGATGTAGAGATACTGCGCGATAAACTGGTGGTTATTACCGGTCTATCCGGATCAGGAAAATCTTCACTGGCATTTGATACCATCTACGCCGAAGGTCAGCGGCGCTATGTAGAATCGCTGTCATCTTATGCCCGCCAGTTTTTGGGGTTGATGGAAAAGCCGGATATGGATTATATCGAAGGCCTGTCACCGGCAATTTCCATTGAGCAAAAAGCCACCATGCGTAACCCTCGTTCGACCGTGGGAACGGTGACTGAAATCTATGATTATTTGCGATTATTATATGCCCATATCGGTAAACCCCATTGCTGGGTCTGTGGTAAGCCGATTCAAAAACAGACTGTACAGCAAATCGTTGATACGGTGGCAGAATTTGAGCTGGAAAAGCGAATCTATGTCCTGGCACCGGTGGTCCGCAGTCGCAAAGGTGCCTATAAAGGTGTATTTGAGGAAATCAAACGGGAAGGCTTTTTGCGGGTCAGGGTTGATGGAAAAATTCGCACCCTGGGTCAACCGATTGAATTGGAAAAGAATAAAAAGCACGATATCGAAGTGGTTGTCGATCGCCTGGTACTGGCCGACGATTTTAAAGAACGCCTCACCGAGTCGGTGGAACTGGCGCTGAAGATTGGTTCGGGTCTGGTGATAATTCATGAATTACCCAAAACCGATCACATGTTCAGTGAAAATTACGCCTGTTTGGATCATCCGGAAGCTTCCCTGCCGGAGATGGAACCGCGCCTGTTTTCGTTTAATACCCCCCAGGGCGCCTGTCCCAAATGCAGCGGACTTGGATTTCACATGGAAATTGACCCTGACCTGGTGGTTCCGGATCGCGGGAAATCGCTTATTCAGGGCACCGTGGTCCCCCTTGGAGAACAACCCCGCGGTAATTGGTACGGCAGCATACTTAAAAGTCTGGCGCAACATTATAAATTCAAATTCACCACCCCCTGGCTCAAGCTTGATCCGGCCGTGCGCGAAATGCTGTTGTTCGGTACTGGTTCAAAAAAAATGAAAATGCAATATTCTTCCGATCGCTGGACCGGGGTATATGAAGGTGGCTGGGAAGGCGCGATCCCCAATCTTAAACGGCGTTATAAACAAACATCTTCCAGTGGGATTCGGGAATGGATCGAGCAGTTTATGCGGATGCAACCCTGCCACGATTGCGAAGGCACCCGCCTGAAGCCTGAAAGCAGGGCGGTGACAATTGCCGGCCACAATCTGGGACAGATATCCCGGCTGTCAATCAGGGATATTATGCATTTTTTCGCGGGTTTGAAGCTGGGTAAAAATGAAGCGATCATAGCTCAGCAGATTCTGAAAGAAGTCAGTGAGCGCTTGAGTTTTCTGGTGGATGTGGGTTTGGATTACCTGACACTAGATCGCACGGCCACAACTTTATCCGGCGGTGAATCCCAGCGCATTCGTCTCGCTACTCAGATCGGCTCCCAATTGATGGGCGTACTCTATATTCTTGATGAACCATCAATCGGGCTGCATTCGCGCGACAATCAGCGACTATTGAATACTTTGATGAAATTACGAGATATCGGAAATTCAATTCTGGTGGTTGAGCATGACCGGGAAACAATCAAATCAGCGGACCAGGTCATTGACCTGGGACCCGGAGCCGGCGAACGCGGCGGCGAGATCGTGTTCAGTGGTACTCCGCAAGAATTACTGGCTGATGCCAATTCCATTACCGGTCAGTATTTATCCGGTAAAAAGGTTATACCGATTCCCGATGAGCGTCGACCGGGATTTGGAAAACAACTGATTCTGAAAGGCTGCCGTGGCAACAATCTTAAAAATATTAATGTTGAGTTTCCCCTGGGGAAATTCATAGTTGTTACCGGTGTATCCGGGAGCGGCAAGAGCACGTTGGTGAATGAAACCCTGTATCCGATTCTGGCTCGCGATCTCCATAAAGCCCGGAAATATCCCTTGAAATATGAGACGATAGATGGTTTGCAATATCTTGACAAAGTGGTGGATATCGATCAGAAACCAATCGGCCGTACGCCCCGCTCAAACCCGGCAACCTATACCGGTATTTTCACTTTTATCCGGGATTTGTTTGCCCAGCTACCGGAGTCCAAAATTCGTGGCTATAAACCGGGACGTTTTTCCTTCAATGTCAAAGGCGGAAGATGTAATTCCTGCGATGGTGATGGGATAATTAAAATTGAAATGAATTTCCTGCCCGATGTGTACGTAACCTGCGAAGTTTGTCATGGCGCCCGCTACAACCGGGAAACCCTGGAAATCACCTACCGGGATAAAAATATTGCCGATGTTTTGAATATGTCGGTGGAAGAAGCCCGGGTGTTTTTCCAGAATATTCCGCCGGTGAAAAAGAAAATGGATACTTTATACGAGGTAGGTTTGGGTTACATTAGACTGGGGCAGCAGGCAACGACCCTTTCCGGTGGCGAAGCTCAGCGTGTTAAACTGGCCACGGAACTATCCCGTCAGACCCATGATAGATCCCTTTATATTCTTGATGAACCTACCACTGGTTTGCATTTCGAAGATGTGAACATGCTGTTGGCAGTGTTGCAGCGGCTGGTGGATAAGGGCCATACCGTTATTGTGATTGAGCATAACATGGAAGTGATTAAATGCGCTGACTGGGTAATCGATTTAGGCCCCGAAGGCGGGGACAAAGGCGGCAATGTCGTCTTTGGCGGTACTCCGGAGAATCTGGTCCGGCAGAATAATTCATATACAGCCCCGTTTTTAAAACAGGTTCTGGAAGATTAAAAAACTACTCGTCGCTATTAACGCGATTACGACCATCGGATTTTGCCTTATACAATCGTGAATCGGCAACTTCCAATATATCTTTGGGAGCCTGATTCTCATCGGGAACGGCAACTGCCACGCCGATTGAAATAGTCACGAATTCGCTGGTAGTAGAATAACCATGGGGAACAGCCATCTTTTCAATGCTGCTGCGGATTCTTTCAGCGATTTGAACTGCGCCGGTCAGTTCCGTATCCGGTAGAATGACACAGAATTCCTCACCACCGTAACGGGCCACCAGGTCAGCCGGCCGATTTACGCATTTTTTCATGGTTGAAGCCACTGATTGCAGGCATTCATCGCCGGCGAGATGTCCGTAATTATCATTATATTTCTTAAAATAATCGATATCACACATAATTACAGCCAGACTTTTTTTGCTACGTTTCATTCTCTGAAATTCAACTTTCAGGGAGTTATCGAGGCGACGCCGGTTGGCGATACCCGTGAGACCATCGATCCTTGTCAGCGCTTTCAAGCGGCGGTTGACTTTCTGCAATTCAACTGTGCGGGCTGTAACAGTCCCTTCGAGATTATCTTTGTTGCGGCGTAGTTCCCGCTCCTGATTCTCTATAGTCTTGAGAGTATTGAAAAAACGGTAGGATAGGAGAAAGGCCTGAGCAATCATAAAAACTAAAAAGCCGTAGGTAGTTGTATAACTGGTAAAGATAATCTCAGCCGAAACAAGCAAATCGTTAATGAAAGACGCAAAAAGAATTACAGTGGCAAATAGAAAAATACGGGAACCAATCCGCTTGCGGAGCACCGATTGAATACTTGCATATAAATAAATTATGCTGGCAATTAAGCTGATCGGAAAAAACAAAATCAAGGTACGGGTGAAAATCCAGGGTGGCGTTAAAATTACGGTTGCGGCAAATAGCAGACAGACCACCAGAATGATTCTGGCCAAGCGCCTTGGGAAATCGTCAGGGAACAACGACTGTTGGAATTTCATGAATAAAGGAATTCCAAGATATACAGTCAGGTACTCCAGCCGGATTAAAGCCCACCAGGGGAAATCGGGAAAAAAGTGGTGGATTGGGATATCTCCGGTCAGTAACGCCCGGATGCCGATGGTCAGGGCAAATAGACCGAAATAGAATGGCGTTCGGGTATAATCCCTCAAAGAATACATACCCATATGATACAGTCCAATAATTACCAGGCTGCCAATTATCAACAGATTGACAACCAGGTTGAAATTGTTATCCTGTCGAATTTTATTTTCAGACCCCACGGTTGCCATTGCCCAGAAGCCACCTTGTTTGTGGTAAAAATTGGAAACCTGGATAACGATGTCGACTTGAGGCCTATCAACAGTAAAATCTAAAATCATTGGGTAATATTCAGGTTGCATTGCAACTCTGGAATCAGCCAGGTAACCGGCTTGACCAATTTCAACGCCGTTAATAAATATTCTGGCAGCAGTACTGAATGAGTTCACTCGCAGAGCCAGGTTTTTATTCACATCTTTAGCGTTTAAAATTAATTGCGCGTGATAGGTACCGATACCAAATCCGCCAATTGGTTCGTTGCTATAAATATAATTATCCCAGGGTCCGGGAACTGCTATTAATCCATTGGGTTGATTGGCGAACGTGAAAATGGAGTCAGGGTCGATAAATTTATTATAATAAAAATTCCATTCCCCGCGCAGCTTGTAGCTATCATGTTCAATCAGCGACCAATCAGATAAATCTACTTTGCCGCCAATTAGAGCGGGAGGGGCTGCAATTGTTGAAAAATCATTACCGGAGGAAATGGAGAGCATACCGACCAACAGAAACATTTTAAGCAACAAGGCAGGTTTGTTATTGATGTGCATTATGATCATGATAAAGTTGCAGTGATATTTATATTAAAATCAAAGAGTTTTATTGAAAGCCGGTGGACTGGATTATATTGTAGAAGGTTAATTGAAAAATTTTAGAATTGTCTTCAGTTAATCTGGAATGATGGTGATTAATGATATTAATTTCCGGGGCTTTTAAACATTTACCGAACACAATGAAAAATTATTACATCGAACCCCCGCAGTGTCGCTTTTGAGTATATGCTATATAATTCGGTAAACTTATTGAATTGCAAATTTTTAGATATGGGGACTAACTATTTCAATCTCGCTATAATCTTAAGGAGAACGCTATGACGACCCTTTCCACACAACGCCAAGCCTTTAAATACTGGGAAATCATTAAGGATCTTTCTGATCAATGTATTGACATTATGCTCAATCTAAGCCAGAGTGGTCATCCCGGAGGCTCCCGGTCTAAAGTACATGTAATGCTGGTAACAATGCTTTCCGGTGTTATGCGGTGGGATGTACGTAATCCCGGCAAGCGCTTTGGCGATAAATTTATACTCAGTGCCGGACACACCAACCCCATGGTTTATGCAATCCTGGCCGTATTCAATGAAGCCTTACGGCGTAAATATAAAGCAACCGGCGCTGAAAAATATTTAAATCCCATGGGTGCTGAATTTACCCTGACCTGGGAAGATTTGTTGACTCTGCGTCGCCGTGGTGGGCTTCCGGGTCATGCTGAGATGGAAGGAAAAACCCTGTTCTTTAAAACCAATACCGGCCCCAGCGGCCACGGATTTCCCATCGCTGCCGGTGAGGCCTTTGCCCTGAAGCATGCTGGCTTTGATCAGGTTAAAGTGTTCACCATTGAAGGTGAAGGTGGCTTAACTCCCGGCGTTACCCACGAAACCAAGAATTCGGCCTACGGACTGGGCCTGGGGAATTTCATTACCATGGTAGATTGGAATGACTGGGGTATCGATGCCCGGCGTTTCAGCTCCGTAATGGCCGGTACCCCGGAGGATTGGTTCAAGCCCTATGGCTGGAAAGTCACTGCCGCCGAAAACGGAGAGGACTGGGAACAGTTGACAGCCGCTTATGAGGATTTGTTGAATGATCCCGATCCCAACCAACCCAAGGTATTGTGGTACAAATCCCGCAAAGGCCGTGGTTATTATAAATATGACGCCCCCAGTCACGGTGCCCCTCACGCTCGTAACTCAGCGGAATTCTGGCATACAAAACGGGATTTTGCCGACAAATATGGCCTGGAAATTGCGCACATGGACCAATCAGGTTATGACGATTATGAATCCAACAAACAGCAGATGGCCGAGGTATTTGAATCAGTTTTTTCCCTGTTTGAGAAAAGTGACTGTTTGACTGATTATCTGGCTGATCGACTGATTAACCTGGGCGAAGATGTTCCTGAGGAATTAGCGGGATCGCAAAAATATGATACTAATCCTCTGGATGATCCTGAATTATATGATTACAAAAACTATCCGGTAGAACTCTACAAACAGCCGGGTGAAAAGGCGCCCAACCGGGCCGGATTTGGAAATTTTGGCAGTTGGGTCAACACCTGGTGCCAGCAGAAATATGGTCGCCCCCTGTTTCTGGTAAATTCCGCCGACCTGGCCGGATCAACCAATATTGCCGGTTTTGCCAAGGGTTGGGATGGAGCTGAAGATACAGGCATGTACAACCGTGATGAAAATCCAAAGGGTACATTAATGCCTCAGGGTATTACTGAATTTGCCAATGCGGGAATCAACGTTGGCGCTTCTTCCGTGAACTTCAACCGGGATCAATACAAAGGTAATTTCAATGGCTATCTGACTGCCAGCAGCACTTACGGTTCATTCAGTTACCTGAAATACGGCGCCATGCGATTGTTTAGTCAGGTCGCCCAGGACACGCAATTCAAAGTTGGGAAAACGATCTGGGTGGCCGGTCACAGCGGCCCGGAAACGGCTGAGGATAGCCGGACTCATTTTGGCATATTTGCACCGGGTGTGACTCAGCTTTTCCCCAAGGGGCAGATAATAAATCTCCACCCCTATGAATATAATGAAGTACCGGTCATGCTGGGCGCCGCCATGAAAACCGATGTACCGATTATCGCCCTGCATCTGACACGTCCCGGTGTGGAAATTCCCGACCGGGAAGCACTGGGGATGGCTCCCTTCTGGGATGCGGCTAAGGGTGCTTACCTCATTAAGGATTATGATGCCAGCCGTCCTAAGGAAGGCGTGGTTTTCATTCGCGGAACAAAGGCTACCGATGAGTTAATATCAATATTGCCGAAGCTGAAACAAGTGGGGCCCAATGTGAAAATCGTGGCCGCTCTCAGTTGGTATTTGTTTGCTATTCAGACTAAGGAATACCAAGAATCGATTGTCAGTGGCAAAGAATGGTCTGATGCCATGATCATTACCAATACCGCCATCGATTTGATGGGCAACTGGACCAAATCACCGGTGGTGAAGGAATACTCAGTTAGCGCCGATTGGGATAATCGCTGGCGTTCCGGTGGTACACTCGACGAGGTTATTGACGAAGCCCATCTGGCAGCAAAATGGCAGCTGGCAGCGATTGTCAAATTTGCTAAAGAACGTCCGGCCCGATTGAAAAAACTAAAGGCCGCGTTACCGGAATAGCAGCAATTTCAAACAAAAAAAGGCCGCTTTCGCAGCGGCCTTTTTATTTAGGCTTCAGCTTGGTCTCAACAGGTAGCGGGTGTTGTCAGCATTTTTCATGGGTTGATCGAATTTCGATCCTATGTTCAGAATTGGCGCGAATATTTACTAATCCCTTTCTTTGCAACCCCTCAATCGAATTTGTAAGTTCTGCCACGATAAATGACCGATTT
>JABMPO010000242.1 GCA_013203015.1 Fidelibacterota bacterium | reverse complement strand
GACTGGCAAAGCCCGGGATAGCAATTCGTCAATTCCATAACCTACGAATTGTTGATAATTCTGGATCGGGTGAACCGGATGTCCTTCCAGTTTCAGGATGTTATTTGTTGCCTGGGCAATCCCGCTCAGGGAGTCAACCAGCGTTCCATCCATATCGAATATTATTGCTATACCAGTCATTTTACCAATGTACAAGTCTATTTATGGGATCATATATGAGTAATAACGGTTTCATCTCATAATATTGTGTTGATGTTGTAAATTTTCAGGGCAAATCTACATATTTAGTGGTAATTTGTCGAATAATGACTAAAAAAATTCGGAGATTTTATTAATGGCAAATCATGACATACTTCTAGCCGGGATGCCCGGTGGATGGGAATTAATTGTAATTTTTCTGGTGATATTATTATTATTTGGCGCCAAGCGCTTGCCGGAACTGGCCCGGGGATTGGGACAGAGTATCCGGGAATTCAAAGGTGCTGTTGATGGTGTGCAAAAAGAGATTCAAGATGCAGCTGATACGGAATCATCACCACCTAAAGAGGAAGAAAAAAAGTAATCTCCAACTAATTCAGCGGTCGGCTTTAATGCCAGATTAAGATGGTCACAGATTCTACTTTTCTCCTTAATTAAACAAACTCTCTAAACAGAAAATCCGGGATAGTGATTCGAAACTATTTGTTTTTTTCATAGTATATGGATTTATATAAAATAACTAGTCGACTATTATTTTGTATTTAATTGTGATGGAAAAACAATAAAATAAGTTGCCTGCGGTTTGTTGACAAAATGATAAAATTTGCCCATCCATTAGTATTATTTCTGTTATTATTATTGCCCGGTATAGTCTGGTGGTTTCAGCGTTATGGTAAGAATAATGAAGGTAGTTTACGGATACCTTCAGCTCATTTATTTGAGAAACAATTCCGGCGCAGGGGTAGGATTAAAGCACAAATTTTACGATGGTTACAATTAGCGATTATTTTATTGCTGATTATCGGGCTGGCTCGCCCCAGGACTGTAGATTCCCTGAGTGAGACCAAAGTGGAAGTAATTGATATCGTGCTGGTAATTGATATCAGTAGCAGTATGCTTGCCCAGGATTTCCAACCCAATCGTTTGGAGGCTGTAAAAGCCACCGCCAATGATTTTATTATCAATCGCGGGGCGGATAGAATCGGTATATTGGTATTTGCCAAGGAAACATTTGTACAGTGCCCGCTCACTGTTGATAAAGATGTATTAAAATCCCTACTGACGGAAATTGTGGTTGCGGAGAAGTCATACGACGGAACGGCTATCGGGATGGCAATTGCCAATGGTACCAATCGACTGCGGAACAGTGCTGCCAAAACTAAGATAATGATATTATTGTCAGACGGCAGCAACAATGCTGGGGAACTTGATCCGGTAACTGCCGCTGATATGGCTAACCAGTTTGGAATTAAAATATATACTGTTGGAGCAGGACGAAAAGGAACAGCACCGTATCCGGTGAATGATCCCTTGTTTGGACAACGAGTTATGCAGGTTGAAGTGGATATGGATGAACCAACCCTAAAAGCGATTGCCGCTGCAACCGGAGGGCAATACTTCCGGGCTGAAAATGAAGCGGCATTAGCTGAGATTTACCAGCAGATTGATCAATTGGAACGGACCGAAATCCAGATTAAAGAATATACTGAATATCATGAGCTGTTTGGCTGGTTGCTGCTACCGGCATTAATCCTTGGTTTGGGATATGAAGCACTCGATCGCGCAATTTTCAGGAGCCGAACATGATCGATTTTCGCTATCCGGCAATGCTCTACTTTTATTTACCGGTTGGTATTTTGTGGATAATGTGGTTTTTAAGAAATCGAAAATCAAAAAAACTGTTTACAGGCAGCAATCCGGCGCTGGAATCCAATTTATTCGGTCGTCTCAATCGTGACCGTTTATTATGGAAAAAAAGGTTACAGCTATTTGGACTGATATTTTTGTTGTTTGCAGCATCGGGTCCTCAGATTGGGACCCGATTAAAGCCCATTGAACGCAAAGGGGTTGATTTGGTATTTGCAATTGATGTATCGGTAAGCATGGATGCTGAAGACGTTAAACCAAGCAGAATCGAAAAAGCTAAGTTTGAAATTTCGCAAATGATCAAACATTTATCCGGTGATCGGGTCGGATTGATTGTGTTTGCTGGTTCCAGCAATCTGTATCTGCCATTAACTAGCGATTATGAAGCAGCACTCCTGTTCCTGGATGCCATAGATACACGCATGATTCCAACTCAGGGGACTGACTTAAGTACTGCATTACACACAGCGCTGAATGCATTTCCCGAAGAAAGTGAAAAATACAAAGTTTTAACGTTAGTCTCTGATGGGGAAGATCATGAAGGTGAAGCCATCAAAGTTGCAGCAGATGCAGCCCAGGTAGGTATCGTAATTAATACCGTTGGTGTAGGAACGGCCGGGGGATCACTGATTCCAATTAAATCAAAAGACGGGCAGACCGATGATTATAAGCGAGACAGTCAGGGACGACTGATTACTTCTGTTTTGAATGAAAGAATATTGCAGGAGATCGCCCAGGCTGGCAGCGGAATACATGTCAGGTTTGATAATCGGTTTGCAAATTATCGTGAATTACTGGCAGATATCAACAGTATGGAAAAACGCACCATAAAAACCCATGAATACTCACAATTTGAGGATCGTTATCAGCTATTCACAGTTTTTGCACTGCTATTTTTTATCACTGCATTTATAATGCCAACGAGACGCAAACAAGAAGAAACCTGGCGAGGAAGAATTGTATAAAATCATAATTAACATTATTGCTTTGAGTATAACCATTAATTGGCTCTATGCAATTGATAAAGGAAACCGCTATTATTGGCAGGAGGATTTCGAAAACGCCCGTGCTTACTACGAAGCAGTTTTGCAAAAATCACCCGATAACCCAGAGGCCCAATTCGGGTTAGGAGCTACCGCCTATAAGCAACAGGATCTGGAGGCTGCCCGGAAAGCGTTTGAGCAGGCCTTGGGCAGTGACGAAGCCAGGTTGAAATCCAAAGCCTACTACAATATGGGCAATACTCTTTATCAGGAACAGCGGTCGGAAGAAAGTTTAGCCTTTTTCAAAAAAGCGATCGAATTGGATCCGGATGATGTTGATGCCAAGTATAATTATGAATTGTTGCGCCAGCAATTAGAGCAACAACAACAGCAAAATAAGCAACAGGATCAGGATCAGCAGAAATTGGATCAGGAACAGGATAATCAGCAATCCGATCAGAAAGATAAACAGCAGCAAGAAAAAAGCGATCAGTCCGAACAATCTGATTCCGAAAATGATCAGCAATCGGAAGAAGATCAGCAGGAACAGCAGTCAGAATCGGAAGAAAAAGATTCGGAGCAAGCTGATGCTCAGCAATCGGAAAAGAAGGAGGATCAGGAATCAGTTGACAAGCAAAGTGCCCGAGCGATGTTGGATGCATTAAAAGATGATGATCAAATTTATATGAAAAAACAAATGGCACGAGCAAAATCGAAAAAATTGGAAAAGGATTGGTAAATCAAAAATACAATTTTAATGAATTACCATTTGGAATAATGGGATATATCCAATTATAATATGCCAGACATGGAAAAGAAATTTTGTCATAAAATACTTCCGACCATATTAATACTGATTTTATGGATACCGGTATTAATTCGGGGAGAAATTGTAGTTAAAGCCTCAACAGATGCCAATCGATTAGCACCAAACGAGACATTTACCTATCGAATTGAAACATCCGGGAGCGATGAGTTTCCCGCAGTCGACATCTCCCCAGCATTGAATAATTTCAACCTTATCAGCGGTCCTGGACAACAGACCAATTTCCAATGGATTAATGGTAAAATGTCGGGCACGCGAACCCTGACCTGGACATTCAACCCTAAAAAAACAGGGAAACTGGAATTCCCAAGTTTGTCGGCGCGAATTGGTCACAGAATATTCAAGACTCAACCGATTATCATTCAAGTTGCCGACGCCCGCAGCAACACTATATCAACTGGCGGCGCGGATGATCTTTACCTAGTCGTGGAACCGGATAAAAAGCGGGCTTATCCGGGTGAACAAATGACAATCACCTATAAATTGTATACAAAAGTCAGTCTGAGGGGGATAGAGTACATTGAACAACCAAAAACAATTGGTTTCTGGGTGGATGACCTCTATTCCCCATCTCAGCCTCAATTCCGTGATGTTACGATTGGTAGTGTACGCTACAAGGTTGCCACCTTATACAAAGCAGCGCTATTTCCAACTAAATCAGGGCAACTAAAAATATCGCCGATGGTAGTGAAATGTCAGGTAGAGGTTAAAAGTAATCGGCAGTCGCGCCGATCACTATTCGATGATTTTTTCGCTGATCCGTTTGCAGCACGAACCATTACTAAAGTCATCCAGACCGATACAGTCGTAATCGATATTAAATCCTTTCCAAAACCGCAGCCTAAAAATTTTAGCGGAGCCGTCGGTAACTTCCAACTGGAAGCTAAAATCGATCGGCGTAAGGTGAAAACCCATGAAGCTGTTGCATTCAAATTAATTCTAAAGGGCACTGGAAATCTTAACTTGTTTGAGTTTCCTGATCCGGAATTTCCCACCGATCTGGAAGTATTTCCGCCTACGTCTGAATATAAAAAAGATCCTTTCAGAGATGATATCTCCGGTACGATCACTCGGGAGTACATTCTTATACCGAGAGCAGCCGGTCAATATGATTTACCACAAATTGTATTTCCTTTTTTCAATCCGAAAGCTAATAAATGGCATTCCATTAAGACCAGACCCATAACTATTTCGGTTGAGAGCAATCGTGATGCATTGATTGAAAATACCAACCTGACCAAGGAAGAGGTTGCTTTATTAAGCAAGGATATACGGTATATCAAAACGGGGATTCCCCGTTGGTATTCTACCGGTCGCGGGTCTATATCTTTCATGATTGTTCTTTTTTATCTACTTGCGATTGGTTTAGTTCTGACACCCGGTGCAATCAAAAACTTTCACAATTATAACGAATCAACATTCGGAATCAGACGCTCGGGAAGAGCCCTTAAAATTGCACTTGGAAAGCTTGATCAAATTGATGATAATGTCCACGCGCAAATTACTGGTATCGTATATCACTATTTACAGGACAAACTCAATTTAAAATCGTCCAACCTTGCTCCTGATGCCGCAAGCAATATTTTAGATGGAAGAATATCAGCCAACTTGCTGGATTGTTTACACACCTTACTGGTCAGTTGTGATGCTGCCCGATATGCCCCTGGTTCGATTAAGCACGATGATGATATTTTGATTGAAGCTCGGTCGATTATCAAATCCTTGGACAGTGAATTATGAAGCGGATGCTGCTAATTACGATAATTATTGCCTGTTCTGGGCACTTGGCAGGCCAGCAGATACCGGACAGTTTATGGTTCCGGGGTAATCAAGCAGTCGGGAATAAACAATACGATCAGGCTACTGTCGCCTATGAACAGATATTGCGTCAGGGGTTTGAACACGAAACTCTATATTTCAATTTGGGAAATGTCTATTACCGATCTGGTAACTTGGGATTGGCAATCTGGGCTTATGAAAAAGGCCTGCAATTTGCGCCTAACAATACTGACTTAAAATATAATCGTGATGTTGCTAAGGCCGGTATAAAAGACCGGATTGAAATACCGGAGGGTTTCCTGTTGTTGGATTTGTATCGTGCTTTGAAAAAGTCATTTACATTGCGCGGTATATTATTTGTCGGTAGTCTTTTATTGTTGCTCGCAGCTGGAATTTATAGTGTCCAGAAACTGCGTTTTGGCATAACGCCGGTTTTTTCAATTATCAGAAATAGCTTGTTGTTCTTTTCCATATTATTGCATTTGGTATATCTGGACAAGTCACTGGAATTATCTGATATACAGGAAGGTATTATCACCACTGCAATAACCGAAGCCCGCTCAACTCCATCGGGTTTAGGGAAAATACTGTTTCGTGTTCATGAAGGTTTGAAGGTAGAGATAACTCAGACCCAGGATGACTGGGTGGAAATCATTCTTCTCGATGGCAAGAAAGGATGGGTATATTCAGGAGCCATGAGGACATTGTGAAGATTTATTTGACGATTATCACGCTGCTTACCACAGTAATTTTGGGTCAGGATTCGACTCGCAATGAATTTTTTGATCCCAGTATATTAATCGAGCCGGAACCGAACTGGCCAATAATCATCAATCCGGTAGTTCAGGATTCAATGGTCATTGAATCGATCCTGGGATCTGATAATTCCCAATCCCACAAAACTGGATATAGGATTCAGGTCTTATCGACTGAATTGTCATCAGAAGCAGATAGTTTGCAAAAAATATTGGCGCAAATTGTAACCGACAGCGTATATATAGCCTATGAGGTTCCAAATTATAAAGTTAGAGTAGGTGATTTTATTAACCGTTATGAAGCGGAAGAACTGCAAAAGGAAATGATAAAGCTTGGGTATCGATCAGCATGGATTATCCGTACCAGGGTGGAAGTAAATCAGGAAAAAAGGATAAAGAATTGATACGATCTGATTTATTTTTTTTATAAATGAAAAGCAGTTAACAAGGATCATTTTATCCGCCTTCGTCCCGATATATCGGGACTTCGGCGTGATGGTATCCTAAGGTAGTGGCGGAAAACCGTGGCGTAGCTTTTTGAGCGAAGCCGGGTAATTGATGGAACCACGGGTTTATCCGTGGGGATCCACTGGATTCTAATCAAATGATAGTGCTGATTAGATCGGAACTAGGGTTGGAGCAATCAACTGATATAGCTAATTTCAAACTTGCAATAAAAAGGTGATTTATGTCAGGACACAGTAAATGGGCTACGATCAAACGCAAGAAGGCAGTTACTGATCAGAAACGCGGCAAAATATTCACAAAATTGATTAAAGAGATAATGGTTGCTGCGCGCGCTGGTGGCGGTGATGAAGACGCTAATCCCCGTTTACGTCAGGCTGTTATGGCAGCACGTGGGGCTAATATGCCTCAAGATAATATCAAGCGTGCCATTAAAAAAGGAACTGGCGAATTACCAGGACAAAATTTTGAAGAAGCTACCTACGAAGGATACGGTCCTGCCGGTGTGGCAATCATTATGGAAGTACTTACCGATAACAAAAAGAGGACTGTGGCCGAAATCAGACATTTAATGACTAAGTATGGTGGTAATCTTGGCGAAAACGGCAGTGTCGCCTGGATGTTTGATCGCAAAGGGATAATATCACTGAAAAAAGATAGTGGCGATGAAGACAGTCTTTTTGAAGCTGCACTGGAGGCGGGAGCAGAAGATTTTAATAGTGACGAAGAAGAGTTCTATATTGTCACGACTGGTCCAACGGATTTGATGAGCGTGCGCGATTCCTTGGAAGCGCAAAATTGCACTGTGGAATCATCTGATCTGGAAATGATTCCGAAGAACCTCACAAAAGTTGAAGGTTCAGCGATTGAGACATTAATGACACTTATGGAGTTGCTGGAAGATCACGATGATATAAAAAGTGTTTTCTCCAATTTTGACATTGATGAAGATTTAATAAGTCAGGATTGATAGATGCGGGTCATTGGAATTGATCCGGGCTTGAGTGTCACGGGAATCGGAATACTGGATCAGAATAGGAATAAGATTGGATTGTGTCATTATGGTACAATCAAAGCGCCTGTCCGCCAGCCCCTGGAAGTTCGCCTCGATTATATTTTTAATGAGGCCATGGATTTGATAAGAGAATATCAACCGGATGAATTGGCGGTGGAAGATTCTTTTTATGGCAAGAATGCAAAAACCGCTATTTTACTTGGTCAGGCACGGGGTGTGCTCATGTTGGCCGGAGCGCAATCCAAAATCCCTTGTTTTGAGTATGCCCCAAGAAAAGTCAAACAATCGGTAGTGGGTAACGGTGCCGCTACTAAAGAACAGGTTCAGTTTATGGTCAAATCTATTCTTAAAATGTCCACTTTACCGAAACCATTGGATGCTTCAGACGCTATAGCAATCGGCATTTGTCACCTCCATCAAAAACGGTGATCATGAAAAATGATTGATTCAATTTTTGGGAAATTAGTAAAAAAATCACCGACAGCCGCCATAGTTGATGTTGGCGGAATCCGCTTTGAATTGAATATCAGCGTGCCAGCCTATGATCGTCTTCCAAAAACCGGTGCTGAGATTGACCTGCTTACCTACCTGCATGTAAGAGAAGATATATTAAAATTATATGCTTTTGTCGAAGAAGATGAACGAAAATTATTCCTGTTGCTGATTGCTATCACCGGGATTGGGCCCCGGTCGGCCATGACAATTTTATCCGGGACAAACCCCAAAGATTTTAAAAACCGTATCATCGCCGGAGATGTCAAATCTTTAACTAATGTACCCGGAATTGGTCCAAAAACCGCCAAACGAATAATTATTGAGCTTAAAGAAAAATTTGTGAATTTCGAGGATGATGAGAATCTTGATTATCTCTCGGAAGTACAATCACCATATTTTAACGATGCGATCCTGGCCCTGATGTCACTGGGATATAAGCGTCATCAATGTCAACGCGCTCTTAAGGAACTGGAAAAAGACGGCCAATTGGCAGGGGGTTTGGAAATGGTTCTTAAGAAAGCACTTGCAAAAATGTAGAAGGGGGTTAGAATGAAAATTGCTAATCGAATTGATCGTCTTGGTACTGAAACTGCATTTGCTGTATCAGGAAAAGCGGCGGCCTGGGCTGCCAAAGGTAATAAGGTATTCCCGTTTCATCTCGGAGATATGAATTTGCCGACACCGGCTAATATTGTTGAGGCTGCCAATAGAGCTATCAAAGACGGTAAAACTGGATATTGCCCGGCCGATGGTATTCTACCCCTGCGCGAGGCTCTGGCAAGGGATGTGGGGGAACGCCGCGGCGTTAATTACGGTCCACAAAATGTAGCCGTTCAACCGGGTGGAAAACCAGTGATCGGAAAATTCATTGCAGCACTAATGAATGAGGGTGATGAAGTTTTATATCCCAATCCCGGATACCCGATTTATGAATCCCAGATCGAGTTTTTTGGCGGTGTGGCTATTCCCTATAGCTATGTCGAAACCGCTACCGGATTTGCAATCGATCTACAAAAACTGGAAGATTCAATTACCAGTAAAACCCGAATCCTGATTTACAATAATTATCAGAATCCCATCAGCGCCGCCTCGACACCGGAAGAAATGGCAGCTTTGGCTGAGTTGGCAGTTAAACACAATCTGATCGTTCTGGCTGACGATGCCTATTATGAAATCCGTTATGGAGGTGATCCCAAATCGATTGTAACTCTACCAGGTATGCGTGAAAGAACTGTGGTTCTGTATACTTTCTCCAAAAAATTTGCCATGACGGGCTGGCGGCTTGGTGCGGCTGTTGGACCGGAGGCTATTATTAAAATCATTGCCAAATTAAATGTTAATGCCGAATCATGCTCGAATCATTTCATTCAATGGGCAATGCTGGAAGGTTTGACCGGTGATCCAAGTGGACCACAACAGATACTTGATACATTACGTGCCCGGCGTGATGCTGCCGTTGCTGGCTTGAATGCTATCGATGGTATTAATATTCCAATGCCTAACAGTACTTTTTATCTGTTTCCCAATGTCACAAAAATCATGGCTCGTAAAGGTCTGACGGATGTAAATGAACTTATGACAGCGGCACTTCAGAAAACCGGTGTCTCTTTTTGTACCCGCAATCATTTTGGTCGACCTCTGGCAGATGAAACCGAATATTTTATCCGCCTGGCCTATTCGGGGATTGACGTTCCTGATATCAACGCCGGGTTAGCGGTTCTTAAAGAATATTTTGAGGAATAATTACTGAAATCAGGATGCCATCAGCATTGGTTGCATCACCCTGTAATAATCAAAAGCGTAAATGAAAAAGACAGCCCTATATGACCGTCATCTGGTGTTAAATGCCAAACTGGTTTCTTTTGCCGGTTATCAAATGCCGGTTCAATACAGCGGAATTGTAAACGAACATCGCGCGGTGCGCAAAACCGCCGGAATATTTGACGTCAGCCATATGGGTGAATTTTTTGTAAGGGGGTCTGCAGCAGAAGCTTTTCTCAATCAAGTAACAATTAATGATGTTACGTTGATAAAACCCGGACAGGCGCAGTATTCAGCAATGTGTTATGAGGACGGCGGTATTGTGGATGATTTGCTGATATATCGCTATAACAATTATTTCATGTTGGTGGTAAATGCTTCAAATCTAGAGAAAGATTATACTTGGTTAAGCGATCAGCTAATCGATGGTGTTACAATTGAAAATAGAAGTGCTGAAATCAGCCTGATCGCTTTACAGGGTCCCTGGTCCCGTGATATCTTGAGAGAATTGACTGCTGATGCGATTGATGATATACCCTTTTATCATTTTATTGAGGGACGGATTGCTGGAAAGTCGGTTACAATTGCCCGAACCGGGTACACTGGTGAACTTGGCTTTGAGATCTATGCAGAGAATGAAGATATTCCGATAGTATGGGATAATCTGATGGAAGCCGGTGCCCAATATGATTTATTGCCCGTTGGACTTGGTGCCCGAGACACATTGCGTCTGGAGATGAAATATTGTCTTTATGGAAATGATATTGATAAAAACACCAATCCGATTGAAGCCGGTTTAGGCTGGATTACTAAACTTACTAAAAACGACTTTATTGGCAAGTCAGCCATTATTGCTCACAAAGAAAATTTGCGGCGTCGGTTGGTTTGTATTGAAATGCAGGAACGAGCGGTTCCAAGGCCAGGTTACAAACTGTACAACAGCGCAGAGGAAATCGGGATAATAACCAGCGGTACCCATTCTCCGTCTTTGAATATTGGGATTGGCCTGGCTTACCTGAAGCGTGGTTTTACCAAATCCGGGACTGAAATTGATGTTGATATCAGGGGGAAATTGAAAAAAGCAATTGTCGTTAAACCACCATTTTATAAAGACGGTACTATTCAAAATTAATGATAAACGAAATAGTAGATTATCTGTCGATTCAGTTTTATTATAAGCCAGTGAAATTCTTATTGATTGGGTTGAATTCAGTATGAGCGCGTACATTTTAGTGACAGGCGGAGCAGGTTTTATCGGCTCTCATTTAATAGATCGGTTATTAAGCAATAATCGTAAGGTTATTTGTGTTGATAATCTTAATGATTTTTACAATCCGGGAATAAAAAAATTAAACCAGGAACAGCATTTTAATTATAAACGTTTTGAATTTCACCAGGGCGATATCCGCGATGCGGATTTCATTAATAAATTATTTCAACAATATGAGTTCGGTACAATTGTACATCTCGCAGCAATGGCCGGCGTGCGCCCATCGATTGAAAATCCCATGATTTATACGGATATTAATGTAACCGGTACCCAAATCCTGTTGGAAACTGCTGTTAAGTATCAAGTAAAACATTTTCTCTTTGCGTCTTCTTCTTCGGTGTACGGAAATAATGAAAAAACCCCTTTTTCCGAGGAAGATCGAGTTGACTTTCCGCTTTCGCCCTATGGCGCAACCAAAAAAATGGGTGAATTATTATGTTATACTTACCACCATTTGTATCAACTTCCCGTTTCGTGTCTGAGGTTTTTCACCGTTTACGGACCCCGCCAACGACCGGAAATGGCAATTCATAAATTTGTACGAATGATTTTGAATAAAGAACCAATCCCATTTTTTGGCGATGGTGATACAGCCCGGGATTATACTTTTGTGTCCGATATCGTTAATGGAATAATCGCCACAATGGATCAAACCAACGATTTCATTATCTACAATCTTGGTAATTCCGATCCCATCAAGCTGTCCGAACTAGTGCAAACCATTGGCGAAATATGTGGGAAAACCCCGATCCTTGATCAACAGGATATGCCTGCCGGTGATGTGATTCAGACTTATGCGAATATTGAGCGTGCCAGAAAGCGCTTAGGCTATGAACCAATAACAGATATTAAAACCGGTTTGAGAGAATTTATCAAATGGTATTTGGAAATAAGTCAAAAACATAAAAAATTATATGAAATCCAAACGACTTGAAATAAGCGGATTATTAATTATTGCCATTTCGCTGTTTATTTTTACCAGCTTGATTGGCTTTAATCCCAATGAAGAACCGGCAATATCCCCAAATGTTGCAATCGGTAATCCCATGGGCATCCTGGGCGTTTATATTGCCCATTTCCTGATAAAATTATTCATCGGCTATTTCGCCTATACAATTCCCTGCTTAGGATTGGCATGGGGCTGGTGGTTGTTCAGTAAATTGCCAGTGAAGCCACTTTTACGCTTTACTGGTCATCTTCTGGCTTTAGTGGCTTTATCGGCAATTGCCATCGGTTTACTGGCTATCTTACGTAATCAATATAATCCTAATCTCATTTATTCCGGGCTCACCTGTGGTGTAATTGCCATTACCCTCCATGATTTTCTTGGCACCATCGGAACAATATTAATGCTGGGAGTGGCCTACATTATTGTGGCACGTAATTATTTCAATTGGAATTTTTACACTCCATTCGCAAAGCTGGGCGATAAATATGCAGTTTGGCGTGACCAGAAAAAGGCAGTTAAAGCACAGAAAAATGTAGAAGAAGAAAAACGGAAACATACCCAGGCTTTACTTGAAAAAATTGATAAAAACAGAGATCCGGAAGAGCTTAAGCCAGAGTTGAAAGAAGTGCCCGAACCTTTGGACGTTGATCTGGAACCAACCGATTATCTATCGCAATTAGAAATATTAATCCCACCCGAGGAAAAAGGCGCTTTGGCCAGTCCATCTGCTGAGCCGTTGAGCCAACCACCAGCTCAGCCTTCCGAACCGGTCACTGACATCGGTGAGATTACCGTTGATGAAGAAGTTGTCGAGGAAGAAATCAATATTGATAAGCTGAAGGAGCGGAAACGTCCCCGACGCAAATACCAATTGCCGTCATCCGATATTCTGGTAACGCCGGAAGGTGAAATAGACGGCCAAAGCCGGGAAGAATTATTAGACCGAGCTAATTTCCTGGTGGATTCTCTGAAAACGTTTGGCGTTGAGGGTAAAGTCGTAAATGTATCACCAGGTCCGGTAATTACCCTGTTTGAGGTGGAACCGGCAGAAGGCGTACGAATCAGCAAATTTACCGCACTGGCCGATGATTTGGCCCGGGTAATGGAAGCCAGTCGAGTTAGAGTTATTGCTCCAATCCCCGGTAAATCTTCAGTTGGAATCGAAATCCCTAATCGGAATCCAGCAATGGTGTATTTCAAATCTGTAATCAATTCGGAAAAATTCACGTCTGCCGATTCTCTGCTGACTCTGGCAGTCGGTAAAACGACTTCCGGCGAAATTGCCACCATGAATCTGGGCAAAATGCCTCACCTGTTGATTGCCGGTACGACCGGTTCCGGCAAATCTGTATGCTTGAACACAATAATTTGTAGCATCCTTTATCAGGCTACACCTGAGCAGGTAAAATTTGTCATAATCGATCCCAAAAAAGTGGAAATGACAATGTATCGGGCGCTCCAGGGTTATCATCTGTTGGCAATGGAAGACATTGACGAACCTATCGTGACTTCTACCGATAATTCGGTATTGGCTTTAAGAGCAGTGGAATCAGAAATGGCCCGGCGCTATGATATGCTAGCGGATAGGATTGTACGCAATATTGATGAGTATAACAAAAAAGCAGTTGAGAATAACGAAACTATCATGCCCTATATTATCGTGGTTGTGGATGAACTTGCGGATTTGATGCTCATGAGTGCCAAAGATGTCGAGGCTCCCATCGCCCGATTGGCTCAATTAGCCCGGGCGGTAGGTATCCATCTTGTGATTGCGACCCAGCGGCCATCGGTAGATGTAATAACCGGTGTAATCAAAGCAAATTTTCCATCCCGAATCGCATTTCAGGTAGCATCAAAAATAGATTCCCGCACAATTCTTGATGGAATGGGTGCCGAAAAATTGATTGGCCGTGGCGATATGCTGTTTCTTGGTACCGGATCCGGGGAATTGGTACGATTACATAATGCTTTCATAGAACTGGATGAAATTGAAGCCATTATGGATCATATCAAAAAACAACCCCAGTCCGGTGAATTGGTTTTACCCAGTATTCGTGAAATCTCCGCTACTGGTGATCCGGTGGATAGTGAAAACCGCGACGAGTTATTTGATGATGCGCTTCAGTTGGTGGTAACCCATCAGCAGGGATCAATTTCACTATTACAACGCCGGCTTAAAGTTGGCTATTCCCGGGCTGCCCGTCTGATAGATGAATTGGAGCAAGCTGGAGTTGTGGGACCATTTACCGGCAGTAAGGCCAGGGAAGTTCTGGTTGACGATACTTATCTTGATGGACTATATATTGGTAAATGATTAGTCGTTTCGCATTACTAGTTTTAAGTTTTTTGAGTCTGCTCAATGCAAATCAGTCGGCAATTCTCGATTCAATCCGTACAGCGCTGCATCAGCCGGGCGGCTTGATTCTGGAAATAAAAATCATTCATCAGCAGTATGACCAGGATTGGATCGAAAATGCTACACTGTCAATTGATTCCTCAGGTAATTACCTGATTGAGACTACCGATCAGTTGATCCAGGTTCTAGATCGTGATATTTATACCTGGAATAAATCCGGACAGCAGGTAGTGATCGATCAAATCAATCCCCAGGATATATCGATTCTGGATATTCTAACGGGGGATTTTAATCTACTGGAGATTGATAGTGTTGAAAACTCCGGTCAGGTTCAAATTATCTCATTTAATATTATATCGGCTGAAATCACCGGATTAATTGAAATTAAAAGCGCCGATTACCTGCCCTCAAAAATAATACTTAATTATAATGCCGACGATGGAATGACACTGAGAATCGAATCAGTAGAACAATTGAATGAAAATAATCGAATTCCAGGTATCGAATTGATCAGAAAGGAAATAATAGACTTACGTGAATAAATATCTGAAATTGACGTTGGCAATCCTGATCAGCTTTGTAGGGCTGTATTTTGCCTTCAAAGGTGTCAAAATTGAAGATTTGCTACCTGCAATGAAACAGGTAAACATCTGGTATATTACAGCCGCGATCCTGTTGATGGTTTTCTCAGTTGTTTTACGGTCCCTGCGCTGGCAATTAATTCTGGAACCGTTATGCTCTGTTAAATTTCAGCCGCTTTTTGGTTCTACCATGATCGGATATTTTGGCAATAGCGTGTTGCCATTCCGCCTCGGCGAATTTTTGCGTGCTTACAGTATTTCACGGGTAGAGCCAATTGGCGCATCGGCTGCTTTCGGCACAATAGTATTGGAGCGGGTGCTGGATATGATTGGAGTTCTGTTGGTGATGGCGTTTTTCTTTATCCTGTATCCATTCCCGGCGTGGCTGAAAATCAGTGGGCTCATAGCCGGAGCCGGCACGGGAATTCTGGTATTGATACTCATCGGTCTGGCATTTGCTCAATCGGAAATTCAGAAACGAGTATTCAATTGGAAAATATTTCAGAATCCGGTTGGCAATAAATTGATTCGGTTGATAGAGAATCTGGTAACCGGATTGGTTTCATTAAAGTCAACCAAACATGGTTTAGCAGTATCGATCTATACTATCGCCATGTGGATTGTTTATTATATTTGTACTTATCTGGTGGTTCTGTCGATTGATGTGCCGGTAAATTGGATTGCAGTCGGAGTGACTCTGGTAGCAACTACATTAGCGATTACAATTCCGGCGGCACCGGGTTATATCGGTACCTACCATGCAACGGCGGTGCTGGTGATGGTGGAACTATTTAAGGTTGAATTGGCCAGCGCCCAGGCCTTTGCGGTTCTGGTTCACGCCATCGGATTTGTTCCATTTGCCATCATTGGTTTCTTCTATTTTCTGAGAAGTTCGGTACGCTTAAAAGATGTCCAGTCTGGGCAAATTGGCTGAATTACGATAATGAAAAAATACGACATGATTTTTCTGGACCGTGACGGGACAATCAATCCCGATCCCGGCTACATCGCCAATCTGGATGATTTTCAATTTTATGAATTTCTTTTTCCAGCCTTAAAGCTGCTGAGTGATTATGGGCAACGATTTTCCATAATCACAAATCAGTCCGGTGTTGCCAGAGGTATTATCAAACAATCCCAACTTGATGAAATAAATGATTTCATTATTAAATCGTTTGCGAGGAACAAGATACCATTATATAATATATATGTTTGTACGGATCACCCGGACACCGCCACAGAGAACCGCAAGCCGGGTACCGGCATGTTCCGGCAAGCTGCCAGAGATTATGACTTGCAACTGCAGGATTGTTTGATGATCGGTGACAGTGAAAAGGACATTATAGCCGGTCAAAAATTAGCAATGGAAACAATGCTGGTGCTTACCGGGGAAGGTGAAAAAACCTATACTAAGATAAAAACCACCGCTCCACCAACGTATGTTGTTAAAAATATAGTGGAAGGAACGAAACTTTTGATGGATGTGAAAGGATGAAAATTATTGTTTTAATGGGGGGAACATCTCCCGAGCGTGAAGTATCTTTGCGTTCCGGTATGGCAATTAATGAAGCTTGTAACAAGGCTGGCTATAATAGTGAGATGCTGGATCTGGAAAAGGATATTCACGAGATTACCGATGAACTGAAATCTTGTGACTTGGTGTTTAACGCCCTGCATGGCGGAACTGGCGAAAATGGCATAATTCAGGGCTATCTTGACAGTATTGGTGTGAATTATACCGGGTCTAAAACGCTCTCTTCGGCCATTTGTATGGATAAGGATATCAGTAAGAAACTGGTCCAATTGGGCGGTTATGATACTGCTGATTGGGTTTGTGTTCAGAATGAGCTTTCAGCCATGGATTCATATTTCAATGAATTCCCGGTTGTTGTTAAACCTAACGATTTAGGAAGCACAATTGGATTGGAAATTGTGCGGGAAGCAACAGGTGTGAATGATGCAGTAGCGCGAGCATTAGACTTTTCAAATAATATAATGATTGAGAAATATATTGCCGGTCGGGAATTGACGGTGGCAGTGCTCGGGGATACCGTTTTACCAATTGTCGAGATAAAGCCGGAGCACGATTTGTACGATTATGCCTGTAAGTATACCAAGGGATTGAGCCATTACATTTGCCCGGCGGGCCTGCCGGATAATCTCACAGCAGATATTCAATCGGCAGCATTGGATATTTTCCACTTATTGCGCTGCTCTGATTATACCCGTATTGATTTCCGCTTAGATGATAATGACCGGTTCTGGTTTTTAGAGGCAAATACTTTACCGGGCATGACCTCCACCAGCCTGGTGCCTAAAGCAGCCAAAGCCGCCGGAATTGATTTTACCGAATTGATCAAACAAATAATTAATTTATCTGTTCAATGATGCTTCCGGATAGTGAAAAACATTGGATTGCTGTGTACACAAAATCACGGCATGAAAAAACTGCCTATGATCAATTGGCTCAAAAAAATATAGAGGCTTACCTGCCGCTGATAAGAACCAAGCGACGCTGGAGTGATCGGACCAAATGGGTTGATATTCCGCTCTTTAGAAGCTATCTTTTTGTCAAAATTGAACTAAAAAACCATTTGTATGTTTTACAGACAATTGGCGTACATCATGTAATAAAATTCAATCAGGAAGTTGCGATCATTTCGGATGAACAGATACAATCGATAAAGCTGATGATCGAAGGCGGATACGACCCCCAATCAGTTGATTATTTTGTTGTTGGCGATGAAGCTGAAATCGCTGCCGGCCCCATGAAAGGAATCCGTGGAATTGTCAGTCGAATTGCCGGTGAAGATAAATTTGTTCTGAAAATTGATGCTATTCAGCATGCAATTTCAGTACATATTGAAAGAGGTTTTTTAAAGGCTATCAAATAAAATGTCCACCCGATTTTATAATACAAAATCACGAAAAAAAGAAATTTTTGTACCCATTAAAAAAGGACACGTAAATCTTTACACTTGTGGACCAACTGTTTATGATACAGCCCATATCGGCAATTTTAGAACTTTTATATTTGAAGACCTTTTAAAAAGATATTTGTTATTAAAAGGTTATGGGGTTACTCATGTTATGAATCTTACCGATGTTGACGATAAAACTATTAAAAAGTCGGTAGCCGAAAAGATCCCAATCAGAGATTTAACCAATAAATATATCGACCTGTTTCACAGTGATATTAAAAAGCTGAAAATTATCCCAGCCGATCATTATCCCCGCGCCACCGATCACATTGCCGGGATGATCGAAATGATTAAGTCGTTGATCGAAAGGGAGTTTGCCTATATTACCGATGATGGCTCAGTTTATTTTTCTATTAGTACGTATGCTGATTATGGTCGACTGGCAAATCTGAATTTCGAGCTGCAGCAAAGCACCGAGCGGGTTGAAACAGATGATTACTCAAAGGATAATCCACAGGATTTCACCCTCTGGAAAGCTTGGAAGGATAGTGATGGCGAGGTATTCTGGGATTCGCCTTGGGGACGAGGAAGACCGGGATGGCATATTGAATGTTCGGCCATGTCAGTTGAGTATCTTGGTAACCATTTTGATATTCATTGTGGTGGCGTTGACAATCTTTTCCCTCACCATGAAAATGAAATTGCTCAATCCGTATGTGCCACTGGAAAAGAGTTTGTCAACTACTGGCTGCATAGCGAGCACTTGTTGCTGGATAGTGAAAAAATGAGCAAATCGCTTGGTAATTTTTATCACGTTAAAGAATTACTTGCAGCCGGTTACACATCCGAAAGCTTACGTTATGCGCTATTGTCCACCCATTATCGCTCAAAATTAAAATTTACTAACGATAAAAAACATGAAGCCCAAAAAGCAGTCAGTCGGGTGCAGGAGATATATAACAGATTACAGGAATACGTTACAGATTACGCGGACATTAACGGATCTGCAAATCGTGTTCCTGCGTCTGAAGATTTTATCAAAGCGCTCGATGATGATTTGGATGTTGCTGGTGCGTTAAGTTCCGTATTCGATTGGATTCGAAAGACAAATGTGCAGTTGGACACTAAAACGTTGTCCGAAATGGATGCAACCAATGGGATTGCGTTTTTATTACAGGTAAATTCAATTTTTGATATTTTGAAATTTGATTTAAGTATTCCCGAGGAAATTATTCAGTTAGCGAAAGAGAGGACCCAGGCTCGCAAAAACCGGGACTGGCAAAATTCTGATCGGATTCGTGATGAACTATATAATTTAGGGTGGAATATAGAAGATACACCTGCTGGCGCAAAACTTAAGCAGCGCTAACAGAAATTATGATCATTTGATCCCAGCTTTTTAGTATTTGAATTACCTGTAATAATTGTTTTAGTTTTCTTAAAAAGATATTTTGTGTTTAAATATTTTCAATTTAATTTCCAAGGCTTTGCTGCACACATAAATTTGGTGCAGAGTCGATTTTTTGATAAGATAGTGCAAATTACTCGTTGGATTCCCGACAATGCCACCGTAGCTCAGCTGGTAGAGCAACTGATTTGTAATCAGTAAGTCGGGGGTTCGAGTCCCTTCGGTGGCTCTGTCGTGACATCCTTCGTCAAATATCATAAATAATCATTAAGCAAGTTTTTTTAAAAGATATTGCGATGCGGGGAGATGGCCGAGCGGTCAATGGCAGCAGACTGTAAATCTGCCGGCGGATGCCTACGGAGGTTCGAAGCCTTCTCTCCCCACCCTGCGGGTGTAGCTCAGT